>NZ_JAVXKG010000052.1:0-14409 GCF_036647415.1 Algoriella sp. | reverse complement strand
CAGATTAAGGGAATTTAGGAAGATGGAATTTTAGTTGCTTATAAAATTATCAATAAAAATAATACTAGAATTTATCAATTTGGTGTTCATCACGACTACAGAAATAGATATTTAGCTTCTGTCTTATTTAGTGATTTGAAGAATAAAGAAATTAAAATGATAAATGTTGATGATCGCGAAGTTTCAACAAACGATTTTATTCAATCTTTGGGATTAGAATTGTATGATCGTCAATACGAAATGAAAAAAACATTATAGTTAAAAGCCTCTATTTTAGAGGCTTTTTTTGTTTTATTTTTAAACTAATTGAAAAAAATCTCGTTTTCCTATTTTAATTTTAGTTCCCGAAATCAATTTAAAACAATGTAAAGGATCTACGAACTTTTCTCCATTTATTTGCACAGCTCCACTTTCTATTAATCGACGAACTGCTGATTTTGATAAATCACTTTTTAACAGATGACAAACTTCTAGAAGTGATGACGAAACTAAGTCTAATGTTTCTATCTTAATAGTCTCAAAAATTCTATTTTCATCATTTCTTTTCTGAAATTGATTGTTAAAAAATTGCTCCGCATCATCTGCAAATTCTACAGAATGATATTGTGTAATAATATTCTTAGCTATTATTTTTTTGATATTCATCGGGTTTTCACCTTCTTTTAATTGGCGTGTTAATTCTTCTTTTTCGCTTATAGAAAAATCTGTTGCTAAAGTGAGGTATTCAATCAATAAATCATCTGGAATAGACATTGTTTTTCCAAACATTTCTGTTGGTTCATCAGTCAATCCTATAATATTATTCAACGATTTACTCATTTTCTCTTTTCCATCTGTCCCACGCAACAAAGGCATACAGATTACAATTTGTGCAGCATCGCCATTCACTTCCTGCAATTGACGTCCCATTGTACAATTAAACAATTGATCTGTACCTCCCATTTCTATATCTGCTTTTATCTGAACAGAATCAAAAGCTTGTAAAATCGGATAAACCAGCTCATGCATCGCAATTGGTGTGTTCTCTGTAAAGCGTTTATTAAAATCATTTCGATGCATCAATTGTGCTACTGTAACTTTAGACAACAATTGTATAACTTCTGTAAATGGCAAACAATCTAACCAATCCGAATTATAAACAATTTCAGCTTTTTCTACATCAATAATTTTAGATAATTGATTGATATAAGTTTCTGCATTTGTTTTAACATCATCTACATTTAATGGTTTTCTACTTTTATTTTTACCAGTAGGATCGCCTATTTGAGCTGTAAAACTACCAACCAAAATAACAATTTGATGTCCTAAATCCTGAAATTGTTTCAGTTTTTTAAGAACTACCGCATGTCCCAAATGTAAGTCTGGTGCAGTTGGATCAAATCCTAATTTGATTCTCAATTTTCTATTTTCTTTTTTAGCTAATTTCAATTTTTCTTCTAAACCATTTTCTGGTAAAAAAATCGAAACATTTTCTTTTAAACTTTCTAAATTCTCCATGCTATTTTTTTTATACAAAAAAAGCCCGAGCATTTCTGCTCGGGCTTGTAAATTATGATGATAATATTGCGTACAATTTTTAATACGAAGTATACACATAGTCTACCCGAGCAAATATTGTACTATAATAAGTGCTAAAAAATGGTAAACGTAATATGTGTTGTAAAAACTTCATTTGTTGATGCAAAGGTATAAAATATTTGTAATCTATGGCATTTCTTTCCAAATTTTGTCTGAAGCTTCTAAATAAAGAGGTAAAGCAGCAGAACCATACCAATTGTAAATTTCTGTTTCCAATAATTTTGCTTCTATTGCAGGATCTGTTGCTAATAATTTTATAGCTTCTTCTAAAGAATCAATATTCTGTAAAATAAAAATTCCGCGATAGTTTTTATCATTTTTCCCTATTGGTCCAGCAACTACTAATTTTTTATCTTCGACCAATCGCGCCATATTATCCATATGACCTTCAAATTTCTCTGCAATGTATTTTTTATCTGAAGTTGAATTAGTTCCTGTTTTTAAAATTACCAAAAAGTAAGATTTCATTCCATAATTATCACTCTTTAACTCTTTGGCTAAAGCTTCGTCGTAATTAGGATTTATTTTTTGAGCAAACAATCCGACAGAAAATGTGATACAACAAATTGTTATTAATTTTTTCATATGAAATTTTTATAAAAATAATATAAATACTGTTTATTCAATAAAAATAAATTAAAATTGAAGTTAGTCACCACTTATTTTAAAAAGTATAATCAATTTCATTTTTCGTAAAATCGTTTATCTTTACATCAATTTATAAATTAAATATAAAATCGAAATGGAATTTAATGTAACCAATGCTTTAAAGCAATTAAATGCAGACTATTCAGAAGAAAAAGCTTCAGAAATCATTGAGAATTTATTATACAATCCTAATAATTTATCAGATGAAGATCACGATGAAATTGATCAATTGAATGATAAATTTTTACGTATTGCTGCTCAAATTTTTGTAGAAGATTTAGCCTATGATTTTAATACATTGGTTAATTATTGGGAAGCATTTATTGGACAATTAAGTGAAGAACAATCACAAAGTTTATTGAAATTTGCTTTAGAGCAAACAGATGTCGATTTTGTAGAAGATTTTATTATTGGTTATCGCAAATTTTATTCTAACCCAAAAGAGAGTATTACTTTTTTTAATAAACTTGATGAGAATGAATTATTCGAAATTAAGTTTTTTAAGGCAAGATGTTACGAAGTTTTAGGTGAAGATGAAAATGCAATTTTGGCTTATAAAAGTTATCTTAATACGCCCTATTTTTCAGAAGACGAAAATTTAGAACAAGCTGCTGTTAATCAATTTTACATTAATCATACAATTGCATCATTGTTGGTTAAATTAAAAAAATATGATGAAGCATCTTCTTATTTTGATCAAATTTTAGATCACATGAATTTAGAAGAATATTTAGAGAACTTCGATGCTGAAAATGGTGATGAAGTAAAATCGTTTTTGATGGATTACGTCGAAACTTTAAAGCAAATTGGTAAAAAAGAAAAGGCTGAAGAAGTTTCTGAAAAAGTAATGAGAATTTTTTCTAAATAATACAACATCCGAAAACACATAGTTGTTTATGTTTGTAAGTATTATAAATAAAAGGTTTTAAGATTTCATTTACAATAATATAAATCTAAACTATCTTGGCATAAACAAATAAATAGATTTTTATTTATTTAATCAAGTTTAAAATCTACCTTTGCACTATAAATAATTTATTCATAGTTGTTGAGGATAATGAAGATTGAATAATGAAGAAGATTATCCTTAAATAATAGAGTTTTTTTATAGTATTTTTAGGTTGGTTTAAATGGTTCAATGAAGATTGAACCATTTTTTTATTTCTTATAACCAAATGCACAATGTCTACAACCATTTTTACAACATTTTCCCTTTTGGTAGTGAAAAAATTCTGTAAAAACCCAATATCCATTCTCTATATAATAATGTATATGCGGTACGAATTCTGAAGCTAATGTCGGAAATTTATATTGTTGATCTAAAACTGCAAAATAATCTAACTGCTGCAAACAATTATTACATAAACATTTGTACGATGTCTTTTGAAGAAATTCTTTTGTAATATTCTGTATTACAATTTTATTACAATTACAATTTTGAATATCATCTACTCTACATTCTAATTTTTGTTGACAACGCGAACAGGTTTCTTCCATATATTTTTTTAATAATTATGATTTTTGAACACAACAATTTTCTTAAAATTATATTAAATCTCAAGTCAAAACATTCTTGAAACATTGATTAATAAATAACTATAAATTAATCCTATCAAGTCATAAATCAAAACATTTAGGTTTTATGTTTTGTAAATCAAAAAGTTATGATCTTTGTAAAAGATAATTAGTTAAGAATATTTCATATTCAATTAGTGTTTTTTATAGTAGTTTTGATTGGTTAAAATCCTCAGAAATAAATTTTCTGAGGATTTTTCTATTTTATTTAGAACTTACTTTATCATAAATAATTCCGATTATAAACCCGATTATTGATGGAACAATCCATCCTAAATCATATTCAAAAAATGGAATTTTATTTAGATTTGATAACATATTTTCATCAAAAAATCCAAGAATTTTCAATAATCCAAGAATTGCAATAAGTGTAGATGCTAATAATGCACCAATATAAGGCGATTTTGATTTTATATTTCTTCCAAATATAACAATATAAATAACTAAAGTGATTGTAATTGGATAAACAAAAGCTAAAGGCGGATAAGCAAAGTTTATAATTTCGTCTACTCCTTTTACCGATAATCCAAATGATATTACAGTACAAATAATTGCAACAACCAAATAGCTTAATTTACCTTTTGATAATTGACTGAAAAACGTTGCAACTGCCGATGTAAGCGCGATAGATGTTGTAAGACAAGCAAATGCCATACATAATGCAATAGCGATTAAACCGTAATCTCCTAAGATATTTCGAGAAATATGAATCAATAATTCTGCACGAGAAATCCCCGTATCTGTAACTCCTGATGTTGCTCCTAAATAAATCAATCCACCATAAACAAACAATAAACATGTTGTAGACAATAATCCTGAAACAACAACAACTTGCGATTTACTTTTTGTATCCGTATAGCCTTTATCGCGTGCTGCATTGATAATAATTCCTGCAAAAATAACCGATGCCAAAACATCTAATGTCTGATAACCTTCGATAAAACCTCTCGAAAAAGATTGAATCATCGTCATTTCAGAAATCTCTAAAGTTGATGTTGGACTAATAATTCCGACCGCAATCAATAAAGCTAAAAGAACTAATAATATTGGTGTAAGATAATTTCCAATTACATCGACAACTTTGGACGGACGAATAGCTAAAGCAAGTGTAATTATAAAGAAAATTATTGATCCCCAAATCGGATTCATTTCCGGAAAAAATGGCTTCAATCCTACTTCATATGTTGTTGCAGCTGTTCGTGGAATTGCAATTAACGGTCCGATGCAAATCATGATAATTGTTCCTAAAATTGCCGCTAAATGTTTATTGACACGATGTCCTAAATCGTTGAAACTATCTCCTGAATAAACAACTGATAAAATTCCTGTAAATGGAAGTAGGATTCCTGTAAGACCGAATGAAAGCATTGCTACCAAATAATTTGAACCAACTTCTACGCCAATTAATGGTGGTAACAATAAATTTCCGGCTCCAAAAAACATGGCAAATAACGCAAATCCTAACGTCAATATATTTGATAATTTCTTACTTTTCATATCTCAATTTTATCCTAAGTGTTTAAAAAAACGATTGCAAAATTAACTGAATCGCATTTTGAAGCCTTAAACTTAATAGAATTATTCGTGTTACACCTACTATATTTATACATTTGACAGATTTAGATAAATATTAATATATTATCAATAATAATTTTAAGCAAGATTATGAATCGTTTAATTGTCTATTCGTTTACATCTTCAAACCTTAATTCATTTGATGTTTTTGAAATTGAAATTGACCGATCAGTTGGAGCGTAACCTTCACCATTTGGTTGATAATAATGTCTGATATACCAACTCTCATCTTCATAATTCCAAACTATTTTCTTGCCTTTGTAACGATCTGGATAAACAATTTTATCAGTAGAAAATATAGAATCTGGCATATAATTTTTTGATGTTTTAATTTCATTAATCAATCTATTTCTGTCATTATTTGAAATTTCTAAGATAAATGTGTGATAAGATTCTTCAATTCCCCAATTTGATGTATTCTTTATAATTTCAAAATCGTCATTTAGTTTAAAATCTAAATCTTCGACCAACTCAGTTGCATCACGTTTAAAGAATAATTCATCTTCATAAATAACTGAAATTGGAATATAAATAATAAACAATCCATAGGCAACTGTAGCCAAAACTGCAGTTTTAGGGAAGTTAATATATCTTAAAAACTTATAGATGCAATATCCAATTAAAAAAACAATCAGAATAATAAACAAGAAAAGAAGTGTCAATCCAATAATAAATTCGTACATAAATAATTTTTGTTATAAAAAATCTTATCGTCAACAAAGTGATAACGATAAGATTTTTATTAATATTTTTCTAATTTGACTTGTTCCATTCTATATTTTTAGAATAATACATCAATATTGCAACAATCATAAATAGACCAATACTTCCTACTAATAAAGCGTGCTCTTTTAGTTGTAAAACGCTGTAAATAAATGCGTATAATAAGACTAACATCATTGTGATTTTTAATGTTAAACTAAATGATTTCAAGAAAGAGTAAACGAAAAAAGTAATCAATAAAATTGTTGCGCCAGAGGAAATAAAATAGGCTAAATCGAATCCTAAATATTCTGATAAAGAAAGCAATAGAACGAAATTTACACTTATTGCAAAACCAACCAAAGCATATTGAACTAAGTGAATATTGAAACGATTTCTGTTTTCTATAAAGAAAAAAGCAACAAATGTTAATCCAATAAAAAGAATAGCATATTTCGTCGAGCGATACGTTTTGTCATAATGATCGTTCATTTGTAAGAAATTAACACCAAAACTGTAATCTGTAAATTTACTCGCATCTTGCCAAATTTGTCCTTGTAATGGATTTTGCTGATAAATAGACCATTTTACATTTGTTTTCCCATCTTTTTGCGTTGGATCAGTATTCGGTAAAAAATTTCCATCATATTTCAAATCTTTCCAATTGGTTGTCAAATCAACTTTTGTATTGATAGCTGATGGAATAAAATTAAGAACTTGAGAACCTTTCATCGAAAAATTAAGTGCAACTTGGTTAAAATCAAACGTAGTTGGATCTATTTTTTGAGACATAAATTGTACTGGAGAAGTTTTTATATCTTTATTATTTCGTGAATAATCTTGTCCTTCATTGGCTGCTGAAGCAGGTTCTGGAAGAGTTTCTAAAACAATAGTTCGTGTATCGACAATCAACGGATAATTTTTTCCACCAGAATTTACAATCAATTTATTTTCGTAACCTTTTGTATCCGAAATTCCGAATACAATTTTTGTCGAAACAACATTTGCTTGCTCAATCTCTGCATCTTTCAACATTTCTGTAAAACTCATAAATTTTGAATTGAAATTCATTTTTGATGTGTAAACCACCGCATCATAAATACTTCTACTTTTCAATTGAGAATCTATCGTACCATTTACAGACAAATCGTTTGCAGAAACATATTTCGTATTTTGTTGTTGAATGATTTTACCTTCTTGATTTTTGACATTTTCCAAATAAGTAATTTCCACAAAAGGTCCATAAACAGTCTGTTTTCCACTCCATTTATCCGAAATTTCGGTTATAACTTTCGTTTTATTATCTTGTCTTTCTTCGATAAGATTTAAGATAAAAGGAATTGGAATTAACATTAGTAAAACCAATAAACAGACTAAAAATCCTTTAATCATTGTTTTGTTTGATGAATAAATTGAACGATTTTCCGTTCTAAATTCATTTTCTAAATCATTGTTTTCCATAAGTTTGAATTTTATTTATTATTCTAAAAAGCACTTTGTTTTTCAAAGTTTAAATACAAAAAAAATTATTTTATTTTATTAATTAATTTTTCAAGATAGCTTAAATGATCCTGAAAAGCTTGTTTACCTAAAGCAGTTATAGAATAAGTTGTATTTGTTTTTCTACCTATAAAACCCTTATGTACAGTTATATATTCGTTTTCTTCGAGATTTTTTAGATGAGAAGCCAAGTTACCATCTGTCAAATCTAAAAAGTCTTTCAAATCCTTAAATGAAATTTCTTCATTCATCACCAAAGCACTCATAATTCCTACACGAATACGATTATCAAAGACTTTGTTTAATTTATTTAGATTAAAATCCATGCTGCAAATTTAAGGTTTGAAATCGTATTTACGCACCATCCAAGCACCAAAAATTACATGCAAAACACCGAATCCTAAAAACCAAAACAATAAACCGTTATAAATAAAATAGAAAGCCAATAATCCCAATATAATTTCGCAAATGGCTAAGTATTTAATTTCGGTAATTGTATCGCGTTCTACCGTATATAACGCCAATCCATAGAACAATAAAGTAACAGGCGCAACATAGGCAAAACTAAAATTTTTGATAAAAATTAATCCAACAATTCCACCAACTATTAATACAAAAAGAAATTTTCGCAATATGCGTTTGGTAACTGGATTAATAAATTTTGCTCCGTCTTTCGCACTTTTACGAATCATAAAAAAGAAACCGCCAATACATGCGATAAATAATGTTGCAAGACCTAAAATAATTAATTTTACATCTGTTTCATTTGTACTATAAATTTCTTCTGTTTCTCTATAATTAACAAATTCAGTTAAAATAAATAAGTACGCAATCCAAGCAGAAATCATTCCGACAATTCCGACCCATACTCCACTCCATCCACTAATACTGGTGAATTTTGATGAACGTTGCATCATCGTTTTTATCTCATTTATACTATCTAAAGGATTATCTTGACTCATAATAAAAGTGCTTTGCAATTCAAAGTTAAAAATAAAATTTGAATCTGCAACTTTTTTCCAAAAAAAAATCCAACTTGATAAAAGCTGGATTTTTTCTATTTCTAATAAATTGATTTAAGGATTTGTAGACCACAATGACGCAGAAGCCAACATAGCGCGTTTATCTAACTTTAATAAATCGACTATTAATTGAGCAAAATCTTCTGGTTGAACCACTTTTTCTGGATCACCATCTGTAATTTTTAATACATCTTTTGACATTTCAGATGCAATTGTACTTGGTGTAAGCGTTGTAACACGAATATTTTTCTTTCTCAACTCGAACATTATCGATTCTGAGAAACCTATCAATCCTGCTTTAGAAGCCGAATAAGCACTTGTTACAGCGTTACCTTTAAGCCCTGCTGTAGAAGAAACATTGATAATATCTCCACTTCCCAACTCTATCATAGACGGGACAACAGATTTTGATACATAATATGGACCGAATAAATTAGTTTTTACAATATCTTCCCAATCATTTTCTTCCATCTCAAGAAAACCACCAAAAGCAGCAATTCCAGCATTATTTATTAAAATATCAAACGCTCCGAAAGTCTCTATCAATCGTTGAATTTGCATTTTTACTTCAACTTTATCCGCTACATTAAAAATTGAATAAGTTGCGTTAACACCAAAAGCTGTAAGCTCTATAACTGTTTCTTCTAATGTTTTTTTGTTACGACCTGTTATCGCAACATCTACGCCTTCTTTTGCTAAAGCTATTGCTATGGCTTTTCCTAAACCTCTACTTCCGCCAGTTACTAAGGCTTTTTTTCCTTTTAAGTCTTGCATAATTGTTTAAAATTAATTAAAAATTGATTATTTTATGAAATTCCTATTTTAAGACAATAATAAATGTGTTTTTTATAATTATTTAACATGATTAATAAATATATTTTTATCTTAATAAATTTTTAATACCTTAGTTAAAAAATTAACATTATTTTATGACAACACTTTTATTTCTTATACTCTTACTATTAAACCTCTTTTCATTTTTCATTTTCAAAAAAGATAAAATGAATGCACGAAATGGAAAAAGGAGAATTTCTGAATTTTTTTTATGTTTTATTACTCTAATCGGTGGTACAATTGGTTCTATTCTGTCGATGCAAATTTACCGCCATAAAACAAAAAAGTTTTCTTTTATATCTAAAATTCTTGTTATTGTTTTAATTCAATTTATTGTTTTTTGGAGATTTATTTATCATATAGATTAATCTTTTTTATCAAACAAAAGATGACTCAATAAACATAAAAGAGTAAAAAATATACCAACGCCTATTACTCCATTCCATTGGTATTTTTCCCACAAAATTGCTGCCAAAAAAGTTCCTAAAGATCCTCCTATAAAATAACTCGTCATATAAACTGTATTTATACGATTGCTGGCTTTTGCATTTAAGCTAAAAATAATTGTTTGATTAGACACATGCATAGCTTGTAAACCAAGATCTATTAAGATTACACCTATTATTAATCCCCAATATGTAAATCCAAATTGATAAAAAAATCCCCATGCAATTAACATTGTAACAATTGAGTAAAATATGATTTTAGATGTTGAGAAATATCCATTTAATTTCCCTACTAAAGCTGCTGCCAAAGCACCTACGGCTCCTATTAAACCAAATGCTCCGGCAATATCACTTGATACAAAAAATGGAGCTTCTTCTAAGTGAAAAACCAATGTTGTCCAAAATGCACTAAATGCTGCAAACGCTGTTGCTCCTCGAAATGAAGCTAATCTTAATTTTGGTTCGTTTTTAACTAAACCAATAATTGATTTCATTAAACCTTTGTACGTTCCTTTGTAATTGGGAGGAACTTCTGGTAAAAAGAAATAAATAGCAAACCAAAGAATAAACATTAAAACTGCACCAATCAAATATACTTCTCTCCATCCTAAATATTCTCCAATAAATCCACTAAAAACACGAGAAAGTAAAATCCCGACAAGTAAACCACTCATCACCATACCTACAGCTTGTGTTTTCTTTTCTGGTAAAGCTAATTCAGCAGCCATTGGTACAAATATTTGAGGTATAACAGATGAAAAACCGATTAAGAAACTAAGCGGAAAAAGCCATGTTACCGAAGGTGCAAAGTACATTCCTAACAAACCAATTATAATAAATACAAAATCGAATAAAATCATTCGCTTTCGTTTTAATAAATCGCCAAGTGGAATTATAAATAATAATCCAAATGCGTAACCAATTTGTGTTAACATTGCAATAGTAGAAATCTTACTTTTGGATACATTAAAATCTTTCGCCATTAACGATAATAATGGTTGATTGTAGTAATTATTAGCCACAACCAATCCACTACCTACAATCATTATCCATAAAACAATTGGTGACAATGTAGGTTTTGATAATTCTTTTTCCATTGATTTAATATTCGCTTGCTTCTGACAAAAGTTTTAAGTCATCATGAGATAATTGCACATTTATAGCTTCCAAAAAAGCATCTAAATGTTCTTCTTTCGTTGCGCTTGCAATTGGTGCTACAACAGACTTTTGTTCTATTAACCAAGCTAATGAAACAGCAGAATAAGAGATTGAATGTCGCGTAGAAATCGTTGCTAAAGCATCTAAAATTCTAAATCCTCTCTCATTTAAATATTTTTTAATTCCCTCTCCACGAGTACTTTTATCAAGGTCTTCTTCATTTCTATATTTACCCGATAAAAAACCGCTTGCTAAACTGTAGTATGGAATTACACCTAACTTAAATTTTTCTGCAACAGGTTGTAAAAATTCTTCAAAACTCTGGCGATCATATAAATTATATTCAGGTTGTAATGTCTTGTAAGCTGGTAAATTAAACAAATCTGATTTTTCTAACGATTCAATCAATCTTTCTGAAGAAAAATTTGAAGCACCAATATATCGTACTTTTCCTTCTTTTACCAATTGATTATATGCTGATAAAGTTTCCTCAACAGGTGTTTTTGTATCATCATAATGTGTCTGATAGAGATCAATATAATCTGTATTCAAACGCAATAAAGATTCTTCTACTTCTTTTAAAATATGAGATTTTGTAGTATTTGGTTTATCCTGAATAAGATTGCGTCCACCAACTTTGGTTGCCAAAATTATTTTATCACGATTTCCACGTGATTTTATCCAATTTCCTATAATTCGTTCTGATTCTGTCCCGACATTTCCTGGAACCCAATATGAATAATTATTCGCAGTATCAATTGCATTAAAACCTCGTGCTATAAAAGCATCTAAAATTCTAAATGACTCTTCTTCATTCAAAGTCCAACCAAAAACATTACCTCCAAAAATTATTGGTGTAATTTCTAAATCTGTATTTCCTAATTGTACTTTTCTCATGTGTAAATATAAAAAAAAGCTACTTTACAGTAGCTTTTTTGTTGTAAAATTTTTTGACTCACACGTCGAAAAAATGTAACTTTTTAGAATACTTTTAGTGTTTTCATAGGTTTAGAAAACAAGTATCTAAGTTTAATACTTAGTTTGAAATCGATACACAAATATATATATCTTATAAAATCTATCATTAAAATAGAGTTTAGATTTTGTTAATGGTCTTTTTAGAGCAGTGAATTTGCAATTTAAGCAAGTGAATTATCCCAATCTACACTCAATAACATAGTAACAGTTGTTCCATTTTCATTTGAAGCAATAGAAATATTGTCATTTTTATCATTATTCAACAAGTATAAACGTTCTGAAATAATTTTTAACGCTTTCGATTCGTGTGTTTTATTCAAATCGGAATTCTTTGAAAATCCTTTCCCATTATCTGCAATTGTAATGGTAAAATACTTATCTTTTTGCGTCACCTTTAAGATAATTGTAGGATTTACATAACTTTGATTAAACGCATGTACAAAGGCATTTTCTATTATTGGTTGAAGCAACATTGGCGGAATTTTAGCTTTGTAAATATCAACATCATTGGCTATTTCTATCACAAAATTCACTTTATTTTGCCACCTAAAATTCTCAACTTCAATGTATAATTTTAAAAATTCTATTTCTTCATTTAGACTAATATCATTCTTCGTTGATAAATTTAGCATTTGGCGTATTAAATTCGAAAATCTTCCCAAACTATTTATTGCATTATCAATATCATTATCTAAAATATAATATTGTATTGAATTTAAAACATTGAAAATAAAATGTGGATTCATTTGCGATTGCAAAGCGACCAAACGTGTTTCTGTAAGTTGTCTTTCTAATTGCAAACGTTTATTCTCTTGTAAACTCTTCTCTTTTAACTGACTTATTTTTAATTTATTAAAACTATTAAGTGTTCTAATTTTTCTTGTGTAATACTTATACACAATAAGACATAAAGTTAAAACTGAAAGAAGAATAAAATAAATATTTAGGAAAAAAGGTGCAGCAATATTTAATGAAATAAGTTCTGAAATTTGTTTACTCCCATTATTTGTATCAGTAATTTCCAACTCAATTTTATAAGAACCGTGATTGAGATTTCTAAAATATATAAACTCATCATTGAAAGATTCGCTCCAATTTTCTTGTGGGTTTATTCGATAACGATATTTATAATTTAATGGAAAATCTACATTTACAATAGAAAAATCGATAAAAATATTGTTCTCATTATTCTCTAATGTCAGATGACGATTAATCAAATCAAACCACAAAAATTTATCACGTGTATACTTTTCATCATTTATTTTGAGTCCTGTTACAATTATTTTTTTGTATTTATTTTCTTGATGAATTAATTGATTTAAATTGATCTCATAATATCCATTTTCTACTCCAAGTGATAATATTTTACCATTGTAAATTGACGAATGAATATCCTTGTCTACAAAACCTTGTTCATTATTTATAGTAAACATTTTTTCACCATCAATAATCAATAAATTTCGATTTGTTCCAATTACAATTTTTTTGTCAAAAATATCAATCGAACTAATATTTTCTCCACCAATTTTTCGAATATCAATTTCTTTTTTCTTTATTAATTTTTCGCCAACGATATCAAAAACATAGACTTTAGAAAACTCTGTAGCAACCATCAATTGAGTGTTTCCTACACATTTTATCATTTTAAGTTTGGTTTCTTTAAATTGATTTGTTTGTAAATAAGACGTGAATTTTCCGTTCTCATATTTAAATAATCCGTCGAGTGAAGAACCAAAAAAAACAGCTTTATCATTTTGACAAATTGAGACAATATCTTTTGGAATATTAATCTGAAAATCTGGATGATTTGTATATTTCAGGTTATATAAATCATCAAAAATTAACATTCCACTGACAGAATTTGCGATAATAAATTGATTTTTGAAAAACGAAAAATAATATGGTCGGATTGGTAAATAGGTTTTAAAATATCCATCAAAATTAAGTTCAAATAAACCAATATTTGTCGAAATCCAAAAGGAAGAGTTATGTTTTATTACTCTGTAAAAACGTAATTCATTTACTTTTAAATTATAATTAATTTCCTGAAAATCTTTGTTTTTTTTGTTTATAAAATCATTGTATTTTGAACGATTTTTTTGCATAAAACTGTAAAAATCTTCATTCGTTACATGCTTTTTATATGTTTCTTTATCTTTTATATACAATCCTAGTGGTGTAAGAAAATAATCTAAATTATTGATCGACATAATTTCTATTACTTTCCTATTATCGATTGTTTTATAATCTAAAAAATGGTTTAAATGCACTTCAAAAATACCTTTATCTAGCGATGCGACGTAGAGTAAATTATCCTTTGAATTTAAATGAATTTTATTTGGATATTCTGATTTAATTTTAAAATTTTTCGTTTGATTAATTAGTTTATCTCC
>NZ_JAVXKG010000051.1:0-15771 GCF_036647415.1 Algoriella sp. | reverse complement strand
ATAATGGATCGGTAAAAATTGAAGGAGATTTCGAAATAGTAGATAAAAACGGAAACGCTTACGGATTGCAAGGCAGAACAGTACTTTCGATCTGTCGATGCGGTTTGTCTAAAAACAAGCCTTTTTGCGATGGCGCACATAAAGGACATTTTGAACATAATGCGGTTGCTTTTGACCTTCCACCTAAAAAGGTATAACTAAATACAAAGCCTTACATTTCTGTAAGGCTTTGTTTATTGGGCTCGCCCTTTCCGATAGCGATCTGAACAGGCATTGGGCTCTCACTCAAGTCCCGAGTTCCTTTATTCATGAGGGTTTTCTTATGTCAGATATTCGTTAGAAACCGAATTTTACTCTTTTCACAAAATATAGATTATTTTAAAGTAAGGTTGTCAACTTTTTTTGCAAGTTTTTAAATACTCTTATATTAATCTTTTATCTTCAATTTGTTTAAAAATTTCGGATAAAACTAAATCCTCATCAGGAACTATGTTATAAATGAGTTTAATGTTTTTAACCGCATCAACTATATCAACATCAAAGTCATGTAAGCTTGTATAATCAGATATAAAACAATTATAGAAGTCCATTTTTATAATTTTATCAAAAAAATCAACTGCTATTTCTTCGTACTTTTCTATTTGTGTACTTTGAGCAAATTTAATTGGCACAGTAGTCCCTGGTCTAGGTAGCTCAACATTGTTCCTTTTGTATTCTTCAAACAATAATCTTAAATTTTCAATAGCTTCTTTCTTGTTTTTTCCATGTGCAACAAATAAATGCCAATTTTCAAAACCTGCTCCGTATTTAATATCCTCTTGTTCAGTATTAGGATTAAACCAAACATTTAAAGGATAATCTTCAAATCCCCAACTCTTTTTAAAGTAGGAAATTAGCATTTTAAACAATGCATTTACCTTTTTCATAATTATTTTATAAGTTTCTAATTAAAATTTCTAAATCATACATTGATATTTTAGTAACAGTTTTTAACACTTTATCATCATCAAATTTAATTACTAAAACACCTTGATTATCTTCTTCATAGCCAACTTGTTTTATATCATAGTTGATATTTTCGAAGTTAAATTCTTTCACTTTATCTTTAAACCAATGATAATCGGCAACGTAAGTCAATTTTTTATTACCAAATTGAATAGACTCGCAACCATAAGTATTCCATAGTGAAACTCGAAGCATATAAAAAGCTATGAATCCAAATACGAATAGAAATAATATATGAAAAAAACTTAAACCTATATTGCTAGTAATATTTCCAATAAAACCACCTATCGGTAAAGCTATTGATAAAAATGTAATGAGATATAATAGTATTCTACCTAATAAAGGACTTTTCTTAACTCTCAACACTAATTGGTTCTCTTTAAACTCAATTTGATTCATAAATATGTTTTAAAAAACAAAAAGGAAGATAATTATAAAAAAGAATTTATACTTATATTTTATTAAAATTTAAAGCCCTATAATTTTTAAGCAGGTGCTCGAACCTAAAAATAAGCATATCCTAGAAACAAAAAAGCCTCACATTTCTGTAAGGCTTTATATATTTTGCTCCCCCTCTTGGGCTCTCACTCAAGTCCCGAGTTCCTTTATTCATAAGGGTTCGCATTTATCAGATATTCGTTAGAAACCGAATTTTACGCCTTTCATACAAATATAGATCATTTTAAAGTAAGGTTGTCAACTTTTTTCGCAAGATTTAGTAACCCATCATTTCTCCAAACACATGTTATGTGTCGTCTTTCTTTATAAATTTCATTTCTCCAGTCAATACATTTTTCAATATAGCTTTTGTGGCATTTTCTCCATCAAAAACCCATTGAGCTTTATCTATAAATGTATCATAGGTAATTTGAATAGCTTTTATTTTTATGTTACCTAAATTTTCACTTTTAATGTACGCATTATCAAACTCATAAACGTATTTGTTATCTGAATTTTGATTTTCAATAACTGGCAATTCATCTTGAAGTTGAAGAAAATTTTTTATTCTATTACCATTGTTGTCGTAAATCCAAATTTCGTTGTTCATCCCTGAAATTTTAACTTCGATTAAGTTTAGTTGATTTTCTGGAATATTAATTTTACACCATTCATAATCAAGCTGAACAAACCACTTTTTTGCATTTTGGCTAATTGCTTCTACGTCCGTTACAATTGTTTTAATACGTCCATTCCAATCATCAGATTGTGGTTCTCTTATTACAATTAAGTTTATACCATGACCTTCTGCAAATAATTTAGCTCCTTTTTGATAACCAACTTTAGTTACAATAATCCCTTGAATATTACCAATATCCTCTAAAGTACCATAAAAGTTTCTCACGATACCAATATTTAGTTTTTTATTGTAGTTTTTACATTCAATTGCGACTTTGTGATTTACGCCTGCAAATGTATATTCCCAATAAACATCAATTTGATGTTTTGAAGATTTACCTTGTATCTTAACATTATGTTTTACTTCAACTGTTAAACCTTCTTTATCTAATAATTCTTGATAAATTTCTTGGGCGAATTTTTCATACTTAATATTTTCGTTCATAGAAAGTTCTATATTATTAAGGTTAACATAACTTTTGGGCTCTGCGTTAGAGCTGGATTACTTAGCACAAAGTTCCATGTTTACACGTCAGCCCACCTGACGCAAACCCTTGTTAGCAAATAGTCATATGAATATTCTATCTTTTAATTTCATCTCAGCCAATTCTGTTAGGTCAACAAAAAGCAGATGCCATTTAATAATTGTCTTTTTCGACCACAATTCTTCAGCTTCTCTAAGAATTGTGTTTTCATCAAAATTAAATTTTTCAGCCATCACAAAGAAAACGATTGGGTTAGTTATTGCTTTGTGGTAATTTTTTAATAATTTCGCAGTTTTATCTAATGTTTCAATAACATATTCAGATGTTATTTTCTTTGCAGAATATTTTATTTCTACAATAATATCTTTTCTTAAATCCGAACCAGAAACAGGATAATCTATTGGCGAAAGTATGATGTCAAATTCTAAATTGTTTATTCTATAATTTGACATCACATTATAACGATCTGAGAACTCATACTTGAATTTTTCCACTATCAAAGCTTCAATCGCAAAATACGCTTGAGCCGAAACCTTTTTCTCCGATTTAGATATTGCGGGATATTCAACTTGAACCTCCCTTTCTTTAAGTTCTAAAACCTCTTCAACACTTACTTTTTCTGCGTTTAGACTTTTGTCTAATTCAAAATTTGCTTTTTTATTTTCTGTTTTTAACTTATTTCTTCAGTAATTTTATCGTCTTCAATTTTTTGTCGTTTATGCCATCTACTTCCACCAAAAGAAAGAGATGTTAATCCTGTTAGTATGCTAGTAATAGATAGCCATGGTATTATTTTAATAAGACACAAAGAAAATTTCTGTTTTTCAGTAATGACTGATTTAGCAATTGGGGATAACTTTTGGATTTTATCCGCTTCTATTTGCAAATCGAAATTTTCTCTTAAATAGAAATATGGTAGCAAAAGTCCAACTGTAATTAGAACATAGCCAGTAGAAACTAAAAATCTGTTGAAGTCGGAATATTGAACTTTGTCTATCATAGTGCTTTAGCGATCTCTGCTAACGTTTCGTGGCTTGGTGTCAATACTCAAATTGAAGCGAAAAGTTTCAATTTAGCGACAAGTAAGTAAAAGCTGATTAATTGAATAAATTTAAGAAAAAGTCAATATGATTGGCTTTTTGCGAAATACGAGCAGAAAATTTCATTTTGACTTAACCCTGCCATTTTACAAACCCTTGTTAGCGTTAGTTTTTTATAGATTTGCTTTAATCATTTTAAATATTTTCTCTGCTAATTTATCATTATCAGATTTTTGGCTTGATATGGAGGCAGAATGTTCTTTTTTAACCCAAATTATGTTATATTTTTTATTATACTTTTCGACAAGTTTTACAGTTCCTCCTCTTGTCCTTGTAGCGCAAATAATTATGTCAGCCTCAATTTTTACAAATGAGGGTAAGCTTTCAAAAATTCTTGAATTTGGATCTCCTTGACTTTCTATTGCAATGATTTTTCCGTTAATTTTTATTACAACACGAATATCTCCTCCATAAATGGGAATTATAATTTCTAAAATTTCATAATCTAGGCTTTTAAGCTTGTCAAATAATAATTTTATGGTTTCCGATTTCCCCCTGTCTTTTGAACCATATAAAGCATATATTTTTTTCATTAGTTGTCTGTTTTTAATTCAATAACTCTATCCATTGCATCATCAACAATTTTTAATAATTGTGATGTTGAATAACAATCCTCAATACCTTGTTCAAGTTGTAGAAAAAATAGACTTTCTCGTTTGTATGGATTGGTTTTTGAAAGTTTGAGAAGAGCTTTAGAAACATAACTTTTTACTTTTTCAAATTGCTTCTCAAAAGTCCCTAAATGTTTTGCATAAGTTTCTCCACGCTCCATTGCCATTACATTTTGCATATAGGAAAGGTCTGCTCCATTTCTTGAACCTCTATCACAATTAAAAGCATTACGAACTAATTGCTCATATCTTGTTGCTCTGATATAATCTTGTGTACTCATATTTTCAAATTACCGCTAACCTCAAATATACGCAATAAACATTAATAAATATTTGTATACGTTTACAAATAGCTTTTGTTAATATTGGTTAATCTAATTATTAAACATTCTAAATCAGATAAAATTTAAACCTCATTTGAATATGTTATTCTCTCAAACATTATTTACTTTTTTAAAAGTCATTATTACTTCATCAATAGACTCAGATATTTTATCATTACTCTTGTTTCGATCTTTATAAGTGTATAATGCATAATATTGAATATTGTTTGCTAAATCATTTAAATACTGTTTTCCTTGTATTCGATATTGCGATACTTCAATCTCATCTAATTCAATTAACACGGTAAACCCAAAAAATGAATGGCTACAATTTACATCAATAAAAAAGCTGTTTTTATCCTTAATAAAAAACCAGAAAAGAGGTTCATGGTGTATTACTTTCATCCTAATTATTTTACATATATACCTTCTAAAATAAAGAATAATTTGGAATGAGTAATCAGAATTATTTCTTATTTAGGAAGTCTATGTTAGCTTTCTAATACAGAAACATAAACCTTATGATAACAATAAAGTATTATAATAATGTCAACTTTTTTTGCAAGATTTGCTATCCTATCATTTTATCAAATTTCTTGTTAGCTGATGTATGTTTCTCTAAATAAATGAATGATTGAGGAGCAGTGAAATTTTCAATAAAATCAATTGGGTCAATATGGGTTTGGAATTCCACAACTTTCTCAATTATTAATCCAAAACCTTTTTCTGTTTCATTATAATACTCAAAAAAGTCTAATTTCTCAATCCCTCCAACAGACTTAAAACGTTCCCATAATTTTTTGGGAGTATCTTCAATTATTTCTGCAATAGTAAAATAACCTATTATCATTTTGGTGGGAGAAGATGAATAAACATAAACTTTCTCTACATCTTTCTTAAAAATTTTCTTCCTAAACTCGACGGTTTTAGAACCTTTCATTATAGATTCTGCAAAGATTGGTTTAATTGATAATATAACGTCTGTCAAAGTATTCTTCATCTTTTAAATTCTGATAATCTGTTTCTGAAATTTTAGTTATTGTTTGAATTTTGTTTTTAAAACTACCCAAGCTTTCAATCTTCTGTAAATTTACTTTCTTTTTTAAGTAAGTAACAAGTCTAAAAGTAATAACATTTAATTTTCCTTTCTCATTAAGCATTCTTTGAAGCTCATTTTGGCTAAAAACTGTTTTCTTATTTACGATTTTCCATAAATCTTCAAAATTATCAACAATATTAATTGATTCCAATATTCCTACAGGTTCTATTACCATACTACTTCTAGAAGCATAGAAAAATAATAAATCTCCTTGCTTCAAATTTTTTATTTTTGAATTTGATATATAAGCCTTTATAATTGTATTTCCTTGAATTTCACTTACACTATCAAAAGAATCGTCAAAAAGTGTTGGTTGCCTTAATTTTCCATCTTTAAATAAAGCTGAATAATATCTTGGTTGAATTGGAATGGCAAATTTAGAAACTTCCTCACTATCTAAATAGAAGGGATGATTATTAACTATGTTCTGCTTCTGAGTAATAACTGATTTATCTAATGACTTAATCATTTGTACTTCTTCAAGCCCTTGCTTATTCAGGAAAGTTCTCTTGTAGAAACCGAATTTTTGAAGTAAGTAGATAAGATGCGTCTGCTTTTCGTAAACGGTTAAATAAAGATGCTTTATACTTTGACTAATACAGTACTCAAACATCTTATTAATAAAAAGCTCTCCTAACTTCATTCCAAATACTGTGTCTGCAACTTTAAGAGTGCAAATCTTCAACATTTTCTCGTATATCCCTTCAATTTGATGATCTTTTACATCTTCTAAATTATAAATCAAAATTGCATTGATTTCTTGATTTACTTGAAGTGTGTAACATTTTCGGTTTTCTTTAGCACATTTTTTTAACCAACTATTAAAATAATCTTTTCCATAGTCATTTCTTAAACTATCAAAGAAACCATTATCAAATTTGTCTTCAATCTCTCGTATACTATGCTCCTTTAGAATTGGATGTGAAGGAATCTTAATAGTATACATTTCTTCAAACAATTCTAAAATCTGAACAATTCCCTTTACTTTCGAAGATAAATTTATAGATTTTGACTTCGCATGTATTCCCTTATCCTCTGTTACAAAATAATCAACATATTGTTTATGTAATTGAAACAATTGTTTATTATCAATTCTATCATTATCTTTTTTACAACCAATTTTAGAATTGAAAATATCAGTAAGCTTTGCATAATCAACTAACTGTTCGTATTTCTTTAGCTTTGATATAGTAATTTCTCGACGTTGAATATCGTTATCTCGTGCTAAATCAATTGGGATAGCTTTGGGATGGTAGAGAATTTTACAGTTGTTCGAAATCGCTATACGATAAAACTCTGCGAACTTATCATTTATAATGCTATTATTCTCTAAATGAATCAGAATATTTGTATCAATTAAAATTCTCATGTATATGATCACTATTTAGTATAAGAGTTAATTTGATTATAATTAATCTTTATTTTCCAGTTAATACAACTCGATTTAATACATTTTTTAATTTTTTATCATGTTGTGCTTTACTGTCACAAATACTACACTCTATATTCATTTTTTTTTGATTTTTACCTTCGCTACCTTTATAGAATTCTAAATCAAAGCAACCTTGTGTTTTTCTTATTGATTTTACAGTAAATATCATCTTACCTACCTTACAATTCCACTCAGTCCCATTTTGTATAGTTTTAGGCATCCAACTAGTAAAAATTTTTATTTTTTCAATAGCATGTCTAAATTCAGAAGCAGATTGAAATCTTTTCTGCGGATCTAAACTTAATGCTTTATTAATTATATTTCTAATTGCAGTAGGAATAAAAGGGCGATACTTATTCCGATTTGGATAAGTTCCTTCTTTAATCATTTCTATCAATTCAGTTGGATCCACCATAGGAATATATGAATCTCCATTAACCAATCTATAAAGTGTTACAGCTAATGCGTATATATCAGTTCTCTTATCTGTAATATCGTTAGTAATTACTTCTGGAGCTAAGTGTCCAATATAACCATAAGGTGTTGCAGTTCCAGAAATATTCAACTTTGTTGCCAAACCAAAATCTGATAATCTAGCACTATTTAAATTATCCATAATAATATTTGCAGGTTTTATATCTCTATGAATATAATCTAAAGAATGAATATATTCCAATCCACGACAAACATCTGAAATGATTTTTAAACTCTCCTGTAATGGTAAAACACTACCTTTGATAACATCATCCAAACTTCCTTTGGGATAATATTCCATTGCGATATATAACTTCCCATCAGGAGTTGTTCCAGCATCAGTAATTTCTATTACATTAGTATGCTTTAATGACATCAAAATTTGAGGTTCCTGATAAAATTTGCTTGGATTACTAATATTATGACTGGGAACAAACTTTATTGCTCTTCTAACTCCTAAAGCTCTGTCGTTACCTAACCATACTTCTCCAAAAGCTCCATTACCTAATCTTTTTTCTAAATCGTAATCTGGCATATTTATTATTGTTTTGGTAAACCACTAATTGCAGCTATACAAGCTTCCTCATATTTTGATTTAGCTAAATCAGAAAAAACAGGCAGTTCTAGTAACTCTCCTAAATATTTAGCTTTTCTTGCTGTTGTTGAACAATGAAGTTGCTTTTTAATTTTTCCCTCTACTGTTGTTGTCTTAGGATGACTAAAAATAGCTTCTTGTAAAATCCCTTCTAATTCACCCCTTTGAGGCTCTTTTGTTCTACTGATAGTTTCCGTTGCTTTGAATATAGCAGCATCAATATTTTTAGTATCCATTATTTCCAAAATCTCTTTACGAAACCAAGCTAATTGTTCAGCTCTGCTTGATGATTTTGGAAGTGATAGATGATTTTGAGATATAATAATAGGATTTTCTTGTGTCCCACTTAAAATGATGTAAGAAAATTTATCTTTCCAACATCTAAATCCGATTGATTTCATGTATTATGTTTTGTAAGATTATTTTTAATGTTTTTTTTCCTATTTTTTAGATACGGTAGTTTAGCAAAAAACTATATCCATAGTTCGTTATGTTGCAATGCTAAAATAGCCAAATAATTTAACGGAATACATTTTATAAACAAAAAATAGATCTATAGTGAAATAAATTTTGCAAAATTCATAGAATTATAATCACATTTATCAAAATCAAATCATAGAGTTTAGTATATAAACAAAAAAACTCCCGAAGGAGCTTTAAATCAATATCTAAACTTATAACCTGATGTTTGTTTACGTTCGCCTCTGCAACAACGTGTAATTGATGACAATCCTATATCCAACTGTTTAGATGCTTCTCTCGCTGAACCGAAAGTAGCTAACAATATACCATCTAAATCATATTGATATACTACTTTAGAACGTTTATCTTCAACTTCTGGATATTCTGGAGTGTAAGACCATAAGAATCCTTTTGCTGACTTTAAACTACCTAAACAAGCATTACTTATAGTTTTACGTGAGGCATTTACAGATTTACCTGCCTCCTCTAACGTATGATATGTTGCTATTGGTTTAGTATTGTTCATTTCAAACTGATAAATCGTTTTTCTAAAACCACCACCTCTATCAGAGTTATAACCATTTTGCATTGTATTATATGCTTCAATGTAATGGATTTCCTTTTGTGCTAATTCATCTGTGGTTTCTGCTTCATCTAACAATTCAATTTCAAAAGCCTGAGAACCGAAGTTCTCAATGGCTTTATGAAATTTATTGTCAACTTTTTTTACACTTTTTTGAAGGTGGTCTTGTAAACGGAGTTTGATTTCTTTTGTTGTTGAGCCAATGTATGAATCTCCTGTTAAGTTGTTCCAAATGCGATAAATATTATTCATCTGAACCTCCTTCTTCTGAAATCTCATTTAATAATATTTTATTCTTTGAAATCGGCTCTTGAGGGTTAGTAATTTTAAAGCTAAGAACACTTCCAGAATTTTTGTCTTCGTAATTAAAGTTTTTATAATAACAATACTTCATTAAAGCTTTTGTGAGGTGTATTGAAGATATAGGTAGCTCTTGATTTTCATTAAAGTCTTCTAAAACTTCCCTTTTTTCTAGAAATATCCCATTAAATGAATCCACAATCTCCTCATTAATGAAATCGTATAGTCTGTCACCTATCAAACCTCGTAACCTTGAATCTATAATATCTTGGTTTATACATTCTTTTAGTCCATTTTGGTGATAGTACACAATACACTCTAGCATAAAAAGATAGAACTTATTGAATTTTCCGTTATCCCAATCATCAGAAAAGAATATTTCATTAAAATGATCTTTAGGCGTATAAGCTCCACTAAACACATTATCTAAGACCAATTCAATCTTTCTACGCTCAGAAGATGCACCGGGAATCATTTTAACTTCTCTATTAGATGATACCACAAACTTTGGTGCATATTTATATTCTAAAATAAATGATTGCTTGCCTTTTTTCTCAACTTCAAAATCTCCTGTTGAAACTGAAAATATATCCTCTAGTTTAAATTTATCGTTTACGTCGTCTAAGAATACTGTATTTGTGTAAGGATTTACATTTTGATATAGAAATCTATTTGTTCTATCATCATATCTTTTACCGTCAATTACTGTTACGTTTCTTAGTTGTTTGATTGCCCCATTAATCAATAAAGTTTTCCCAGTTCCTCCGTTTGCAGAAGTCTTTGTGCCTGTTTCAGCATCATATAGTAACACAATCTTATTTTCTTGTGCTTCTTTATTAGTATGTAAAAGATAGCCTAAAATTGATTTTAAAGAATTAAATCTATCTTCATTGTTACCTGTAACCATCATAAAGAATTCTTTGAAGTTACAGCCATCACTAGTTTCAGGCTCTATGAACGTTTTATCAATTCTACTGTCTGATAATATTGAACCATCAATATTTTTATACCTGATTACTTCATATCCATTTCGTGTGATTTTTATCAACTTATTCATAAATGGTATATAGGTTATTTCACGAGTATCTCTCAATATGTCAAGCTCAATAGTTTTAAGGAATTGTAATTTATTATATGATAAATATCCTATACTGCCTCTAAGAAATTTCTCAATATATTTCCTATCCAATTCATGAGCTTTCATCAATGAAACTAACTTGTATGCAAGATTCTTTTCGTTATATACTTCAATGACGTTGTTCCGCTTGTAAATTAATTGATTGTTATATGGACTCTGTTCGTCTCTACAAATTCCAAAACCAATTTCTTGAAGTAAATTAATTAACTCCATTTGTTGTACTTCTACCTTGTCACCTTCAATTTTGAAGATTGCTTGAAATAATTCTTTTTGTTGACTATTAGTCATAATTTGAAAATTTAATATTTAAACCTTTTTACTGGCAAGGCTGTTAAGCCAGTGAAGTTTATAAGCGCTTATTAATTTCAACTTGACAAAGGTGCGAAGAGTGCAAAACCTGTATACGGGAAAAAAAAAATTTCCCTTAAAAAAAGGGAAATCTATTCTGGTTTTAAATCGATATTCTTAAAGAATTTTCTAATCCTTTCTGTTGATTTACTTATAGTTACATCTTGTTTTTTTATACCGCTAATTTTTTTATTAATTTCCGCTAGTTCTTGAAATTTATCATTCTCTTCTATACAAAAGAACCTTTCAATAAAATGTCCGAGCTTAATATCTGATACATTTTCAATAGCTCTTTCTTGTCTTAAAAAATAGAATAATGCAATCATATCAATTTTATTCCATCCTTCAAGTTTAATTCTATCAGCACCAATATATTTATCATTATATAATGTAGGAGAATTAATTGCTATTTCAATTTGGCATAATTGTGATTTTAATTCAGTAAACAATCTAAAATCGATAAAATTGAATTCATCAATATTATCAATTACAGATGCTACACGTTTCTTTTGCTTATCTAAAAACTTACGCCTTTCTTTTTGATCTTCTAATAATTCTTCTCTTATATAATTGTAAAAATCTTCTAGAAAGTTATGACTTATTCTTTCAATTTTTGCAGGCAGAAATGTTTTGTAAAAGAAAATATTATGAGTATCATAAGAAATACCATTAGGGTCTTCGGAATACGGTAATGGTATCTGCTCCGAAATACTAAAATCATCGGTTAATAGAATTCTTTTAAAAGGTGGTAAATCATCTTGATTCATACTATAAAAGAAATCTTGCTTTAGGAAGTCTATTTGTAAATCAATAAATGATTCTCTATCTATAAAGTAATCGATTAAAAAAGGTTTCATTATTTATATGTTTAAAGCAAATATAGACAATTAGTAATTTTTTAGCTCTTAAATTAGTACCCCCCTAACTTTTTGCAAAAAAAGTTGACTTCTCAAAAAAAAGACTGAAGCCTATAGAACTTCAGTCTCATAATTGTAAACGTTTTCAGTGGTTATTTGATTACCTGTAACCGTCTCAAAAGTTTTGCATCAAAATACAGCATGACAGGTTGTTTAATTACAATATTTCAAAGGATTTGTACAGATAGTAACTGTTGTTTATTTGGTAAACAGTTTCTAACCTGATAGAGATTTTAACGCTTAAAACCTCATATTTAAAGCCTTGTTGTACATTACCTACAGTTTCTTTTGCTTCAACTATAAAAGGGCATTCAAGCTTAATTAAATGCCCCAAATAGTCAACAACATACAACTCGTTTGAATAGGTTAAATGTATTTGTCGTAGCAGTTTTTCGTATTCATTCATTAGAACGTTTATTCATATAAAAGCTATTATTATTAGTATAGATACCAATTGTTAATTTCATTTGATTTGAAATTGGTTAGATATTGTACAAACTCGTATGCATTGGTATTGCGTTCAAAGTTGACATCAATGTAAGTGCTTTTGTTAGCTTCGGTAAATAAATTGTATAAATTCCAGAAGTGAATTGTACCATCATCAGCTTTCATAAAATCAATATCTGTATGATAATCTTTTACAATAGAATTAATCTGTGTATCTGTAATAGTTATTGGAAACAAGTGTTTTTTAGCTTCTTTTGATTGGTAATTGTACATTTTCATTTTACCAACTAAATGAGCAAATTGTTCTTCTGTTATTTTATGGTTCAACATAGACTTCATGGTATTTACATGAGATTGTCTATCATAAGAATTGAATAGTTCATATACTTTTTGTTTCAATTCCATAGTAGAACTCACACGTAAATCAGCTTTTAAACCATCGGTTGCAATACATAAATTGGTGCATACGGTATTTTGATAACCTACAAATACTTTAAATTTCTTGTAAAGCTTCTTGTACTGTGGTAATGAATTCATAATGACTGATTGTAGTTTCATTATCTTTTGCAAATACAGGAATGATACAATCTTCTTTTAAATGAAAAAGGCTAACCTGTAACGTGTTAGCCTCTATAAATTTTGTCTTTGATGTGTTTTCGATTCTTGAATCGTCAATGATTTCAATGGTCGGGTTCTGTGGTAATGCTAGTAATTCCATAATAATTTTGTTTTAGATGTTAATGATGTTGTCTGAAATGATTTGATTGGGTGTAAATTCTAATTCTGATTTACGTTTCATAATATCCTCGTAAATATCTTTACGCTGATCGATGTACTTGTTGTACAGTTGTTTTAAGTCGTCTTCGTTTGTTGCTTGATAAATTTCTAATTTGATTTGATCTAATGATTTACCCTGTTTGCACCAATCTGAAAGCTTTTTACCTGTTGACGAATTAATCACAAACTCAGGTTTACCTGCAAATAAGCTTGTACGGTCTTTTGAAGCGTTTACTAGGTTTCTGTCGTTCAGAAATTCAAAGTTTACGGTTAATTCATACTCATAGCCTTCACGAGTAATTTCTTTCATACCTACTTTAGATACTTTGGTTTTACCGTTAGAATCTTGGTCAATGCTATAATCTACTTTTCTACGCGAT
The DNA here is from genome assembly GCF_036647415.1 of Algoriella sp. Taxonomy (NCBI): domain Bacteria; kingdom Pseudomonadati; phylum Bacteroidota; class Flavobacteriia; order Flavobacteriales; family Weeksellaceae; genus Algoriella; species Algoriella sp. Next base: position 2,179 of record NZ_JAVXKG010000051.1, on the reverse strand, counting down.
GTAGTAATTACATGACATTTAGATTGTATGATAGCATCTAAAAAGGCATTGTGTCTTGGAGTAACTTTTGCCCAATCGTTGAATCTACCACCTAACATTTCATGGATTTCTAAACAACCACCTTTACCTTGCCATTCGTGGCTAATTGAATCAACGATAATAACCTCCATAGCTGCATTTTCACAGACTTTAATAGCTTCAATGTATCTTTCTGGAGCGAATGGTTCTTGAAGGCTTAATACGTTAAAATCTCCCAAATGTGAGTATAAACTCGCACTATTATTTTCGGTATCAATAATGGCAATTTTACTCCAATCTTCTGTGATACCATACGCTAATAGTAAGGCTGAATAAGTTTTTCCGTAGCCACTAGGACCTGAAAGTCCAATTCTTAATTTTACTTGATGTCTTTGTGCTTTTTGTAACTGCATAATTTACTGTATTTAGTTGTTTATATTAATTTTTATGAAATAAAAATCCCCCTCGAAGCGGAGCGGAGAGGGGGAAAGATTTTTTGTACTTCTTAAAGGTTATAGAAATTTCTAACACCTCCAAGACTTAAAAGGTATAAATGGTGCTTGGTATTTCATTTACCCCGATAGTAATGTACAATTGCTTTGTATTTCATAAGTTCAAACAATATAGTTGCCTATTACAGCTATACAATTGTTCAGTTATTAAAATTCTGCTGATAATTACATAAAAGTTATTCTTTAATAGAACTGTTGTTATTTTCTGAATTTATTAAGGCTCTTTGTTCCTGCCTAAACTTCTCAATTACATTCATTAATGTGTTCCATTTTGCTTTTTGATTATCATTCATTAAATGATAGTACGGATTAGTCTTTGTTTTCATAAGCATATTATAAGTTTTTATATAAGTACTAATTAACTTTCTAAAAAGGATGTAGCCTCTAAAAGCTGCAGGGAGACACCCACTTTTTTAATAACAGAGGGGGATACCTATTAATTATACTCCTTTTGCATTTTTGAAAAAAATTTAAAAAATATTTAATTCGTCGCTTAAAGTTTTATTTAAAACTGTTTCAGAGCGTTCATCTAACTCCATAACCATGCTAAACAATAAGCCAGGGTCTTCTCGAATGTTTTTAGCTACATCTTCTAAAATAACATTGTAATATTGCATCCCATAACGATTACTTTTGTATTCCCATTTCAATAGAATTTCCTCGTTATCTTCTTTTATAAACTCCATTTTTTCTTTTAAATCATCTCGATATAATAATATCCTACCTTCCTTAGTTATTTCTAATGTATTGTCAGCAGACAATAAAGGTCTTAACATTTCAATAAATGGTTTAATCTCATAGAAGAATTGATAAATATCTTTTAGAATAATATTTTTATCATCCTTATAAAGCAATTCACTTTTTTTAATATTCGAATGTATTTTTCCTGTATCATATTGGTCGATTTCAGAAAGTTCTGAACTACCAAGTAAAGTAGTTGCAGGGTCAGGAGTAATTGGACTATCTAACTGCTTGCTTCTACCTTTCAATTCAATAATAATATGGTATCCTAAATATAGAAAAATTGAGATTCCTAAAATCCAAAGAACAACATTATTTAAATTATTTTCAGATCCACTGTTTTCAACAAGCACATTGGAGGCTTTACTATCAATATTTTGAAATGAACCCTGTACATTTTGACTAAATGAGTTCTGATCAGATCTAGCAATACGCTCTTTTTGTATAGCAATTTGCATAGCTTCACTATCAGTTAAAACTTTGGTATTTCCTTTAGTCGTAGAATATTTATATTCCATCAAATCTGCTTCACTTAATATAAGAGGTTTATCTAATTCACTTTGTTCTCTCTTCAAGCTTTGAGAATATGCATTAAGTAATAATAAACAACCTAAAATAGATAATACTTTTTTCATAAAATGAATTTTAATTTTAACAAATATAGGCAAATAAGCCTATGCTTTAAATTTAGTTTGTTGCCAATTTTACTTCAATGCAAATTGATAAATCAGATACATTAGTAAAATTCGGTAACCGCTTTAAACATCTAAGAGTAATTAACAATTACACTCAGGCTGAATTAGCTATGGAGCTAAGTGTTGAGATCTCTCAGATTAGTAGAATAGAAAGAGGTTTAATTAATACTTCCGTATTTATGATATATCAAGTTGCACAAGTATTAAATATAC
>NZ_JAVXKG010000050.1:0-16083 GCF_036647415.1 Algoriella sp. | reverse complement strand
GAAGTTCTTATTAAAAACGGAGCAAGAATGGCAAAAGCAGGTGAATTTACGATGCGCGCTTTCATGAATGGAAGAATTGATTTAAGCCAAGCCGAATCGATTGCCGATTTGATTGCTTCAGAAAATGAAGCTTCAAGAAAAGTAGCGTTAAATCAGCTAAAAGGCGGAATTACCAACGAAATTTCTTTTCTAAGAACCGATCTATTAAATTTTGTTTCTTTAATTGAATTAGAACTTGATTTTGCCGAAGAAGACGTAGAATTCGCAGACAGAACCGCCCTGAATCAATTGCTTGATAAAATTGAAACTAAATTAAATTCTCTTATTGAAAGTTTCCAATACGGAAATGCCATTAAGAACGGAACCGCCGTTGCCATTATCGGAAAACCAAATGCAGGAAAATCTACTCTTCTGAACGCTTTACTAAAAGAAGAAAGAGCGATTGTGAGCAATATCGCAGGTACGACGAGAGATACGATTGAAGAAATACTTCATATCAAAGGTCATGCATTCAGACTAATTGATACCGCCGGTTTACGTGAGACAGCCGATGAAATCGAAGCAATCGGTGTAAAAAAGGCAAAAGAAAAAGTTGAAAATGCCAATATTCTAGTTTACCTCGCTGATGCAGCTACAAAAGACTTTTCTGAAGACATCGAGATGATAAAATCTCTGCAAAGAGATGATTTAAAATTGATAATCTGTGCAACAAAAATAGATGAAGTTTCTCCTACCCAATACGAATTGGTGGAAAATATTTTCCGAAAAGAAATCTCACAAGATTTTGATTTCATCACTATTTCTGCAGTTGAAAATCAAAATATGCAAGATTTGAAAGACGAATTATCCTCTTATGTAGAACAACTAAAATCGGAAGAAAGCAACGTAATCATTACCAATCAGCGTCACTTTGAAGCTTTAGGAAAATCTTTGGATGCCGTAAATAAAGTGAAGGAAGCCATTACTTTCCAGATTTCTACAGAGCTTTTAGCTTATGAACTAAGAAATGCTTTAGAACATCTTGGTGAGATTTCAGGCGAAGTGACAAATGATGAAGTTTTGGGAAATATTTTTTCTAAATTTTGTATCGGAAAGTAATCACCATTTTCTAAGCATCATAATACAACAATACAACCCGCATTAATAAAGGAAAAATAGAAAGTGTTAAGTGACATTTTCTGACATTTGTTGACATATTTTATACCACTAAATGTGATACTCCGTTGTTTTTAATCTCTAAAAAAATGAATTTTAGGATACTCTAAGAGAAATTTGAATGGTAAATACACCTAAATAATGGTAGATACCCACAAATACTGAGAGAGATTATTAACATATAGAAAATCGGAAAGTATCAAATGAGCAGTAACATTAGGATTGAGAAGATTTGTGTCTTCTGTAAAGAGAAATTCATCGCTAAAACATTCTCTACAAAATATTGTACTCACAGATGTAATCAAAAGGATTATAAGAAAAAACTAAAGGATGAGAAACTTCAAAAATCAAAAGAGGAATTTCAAACAGAGGTAAAACTCAAACAACTGAAAGTAGTTTCCATTGAAGATGTTCAGAAGAAAACATATCTCACTATAAAAGAAGTCTGTTTATTGATGAATATTTCTGAATCTACAATCAGAAAATTGATTAAAAACGGAGAACTAAAAACAATCCGTGTTGGGAAGAAACATTTTCTTTTGAAATCAGAATTAAATAATATCAGTTGAGATTATTCTTCAAACATTCAAAATTTACAATGTTATAAACTCATAAATCGTTTTAAATGTATTTTTAATGGAATTATACAGATGAACTGATTTAAAATGTTGTAACTTCTTTAAAAACGTAAATGGTGTTTTTAACTGTTATTTTCTTAATAGTTGTTTGTTCTCTTAATTATTCTTTACTAAATGTTGATGCCTATATGTATATAGTATATACCATTGAATATGAATATATTATATAAGTATATATATTATATAAGAGATATTATAAAGAGGATATTTTATATTTAGTATTAGTAGTGATTTATTAGAGTAAAATAACTATAAATACAACAAATAACATAGATAAAAAAAAGGAATTCAGCCAAAAACCACCGATTTTTAGGGAGGTAAAGGGAAATTAAGTAGTAGATTTTAAACCACAGAGGAGTTTACTGCTGTGAGGTTTAAAATTTAGTAGTTGATTTTCAATTTTATTAATGATGATAGTATCAAATGATACTATAGAACAAAAAATTAGATGTGTTCTCAATAATGAAAATACAAATACGATGAAATTTATATCGGAAATTATTAATGTGGAGAACAAAGTGAAAAATAAGTTTATAGAATTGTTGTGATTTAAAAATAAAAGTAAGGACTTAACACCATCCTACAATTGAGGTGGTCGAAAATTTATTTAACAATGTAAAGAGAATCCAAACGAGAAGTTTGGATTTTTTTGTGTTTAAAAATTAGGTAAATAATTAATACATACTGCCACTGCTTAACAGCTGTTAGAATGTGGTTAGTTTCACTGATAGAAAGTAAACTAATGATTTACAAATCTAAGTAATTAGGTTAATACCACACGTTTACTGTTGTTTCCGAACTGACTTAGGGGGAATGTTACATCACAATTAGTAACAAAACCTAAGAAAAATGAAAGTTTATTTAAAAATCAGAGAGGGGAAACTTAGTAAAAAAAGTATTGAAAAAGGACGTGTAAAAATGAATAGTTTGTTTTTGATGTTCCACGATAGTTTAACTCAAAAAAGGAGTTATGAATTTCTAAAACTTTATATCTACGATAAACCAAAAACGATAATTGAGAAAGATTACAACAGAGAAACATTGCAACTTGCTGAATCTATAAAAGCTCAAAAAGTGTTGGAATTTAATTCGAGGAAACACGGATTCGTAAGTAGTACGAGTGGTAAAATTGGATTTTTGAACTACTTTAATGAGTTGGTTGAAAAGAAATATGATTCAAAGGGAACTCACGGAAATTGGTTTAGTACATTGAAACATTTAACTGTTTTTTGTAAAGGAGTCGATATTCAGATTTCTAAAATTGATGAAATGTTTTTGGAGAATTTTAAAGAGTATATTCTGAAGGAAAAAATATCCAATAATGGTGGAAGATTATCACAGAATACAGCGTTATCATACTTCAATAAGGTTAGAACCGCATTGAAAGAAGCACATAGGAATAAAATGATTTCTGAGAATCCTATATTGAGAGTTAAAACAATAAAAGAGAAAGAAACCAACAGAGAATACCTTACTTTGGAAGAATTACAAAAATTGGTAAAAACCGAATGTGAAGTACCGATCTTGAAACAATCATTCATTTTTAGTTCACTAACGGGATTAAGATTTTCTGATGTCAAATCTCTGAAGTGGAAAAATTTGTTCTATGATTCTGAAAATGGGTGGATTTTAAAATATATACAACAGAAAACTAAAGGTGTGGAAAATCTTCCGATAAATGAACAGGCTGTAAAACTTTTGGGAGAAAGGAAAGAAGAGGATGTACTGTTATTTGAAAATCTAACTTATAGTGTGTACCACAACAAAAAATTACATAAATGGGTAAAAGAAGCTGGAATCGATAAACATATTACTTATCACAGTTCACGACATACTTTTGCTACATTACAATTAACAATGAATACAGATATTTATACAGTTAGTAAGTTATTAGGACACCGACATCTGAAAACCACAGAAATTTATGGAAAAGTGATTGATAAAAAGAAAATTGATGCAGTATCTAAAATTCCTGATTTATATTTGTAGTTCTACAAAATATAAATAACAATGTATTATTATGATGAAACTGGTAAGTTAATTGATGATGAGGAGTTACTTTTTCAAATGTTAATACCATCTTATTATGATTCTCAAGGAGTAGATATTTTTATTATTGATTTTAATAATGTAAAAAACATTTACAATTTGTTAATCGAAGATGAGGAAAGTTTAGATAAAGATTCAATGTTGAAAATTAATGATGAATTATATGGAATAAAAACTACTTACACAGAAAAATTAGAAGTTTGGGGAAAATATAATCAATCACCATTGATAGAACACTTGATTTCTTTTGAGGGTAGAACTACGAAAGCTCATATTAATGTGTTTCCTGAGAGAGATCAAATTGAAAAATATTTAAAGTACACTTCAAATTGGATATATGAAAAATTAAAAAATAAAAGGGAAGAAATTTCTATTTATACCTATGAAGATTATAAATCAGATTATGAGAGAAAATCTCCTAATTTGGAAAATTTCAACAAAGAAATTGAGCGTGTTGAAGAAAACATCAAAAGTACAGTTGGAAAATATAATTTAAACAGAAAACTTAATGATTATTCAAACTACTTTGAAGATTTAACAATTGATGTAAGTTTTTTCAATTTAAAAGATGAAAATAAAATTAAGAATTTATGGGCGGTAGCAATTGGAATAGGTTTACTATATGGTAGTTATAAATATTTATCCTTTTTGAATTCTAAAAAACGTGATTTAGATGAAAACCAGAGATATAAATTGAAAAATAATCTTAGTTACAATAGCTATTACAGTGAAGAAGAATTAGTAAAGATTTATAACAATTTGGTAAAAGAAGAGTTTATAGATGAAAATGAAACGAACGCTATTGATTTTGTAAGTGTTTTTAAAGAAAAAAGATTTAAAGATATTAAACCAATTTTATGGAAAAATCCCAATAGCAGATGGTTATCAATTCTAACATTAATTGAACTTTTAGTTAGACCCGACTATTCGGATGACAAACAATTCAGAACCAGTTTAATTAATTGTTTCTCTTTTAAAAAAAATGATACCATTATAAAAGATGTTGAAAAATCATTAAAAGAACGACTTAATAGAATTAAGAATGACCAATATTTAAATCCAAATATACGGAAAATTGTAGATGATAATAGTAACGATTCTTAAAATAGCCCGAGAAGTATCTCGGGTTTTTTCTATTTACCCCCGAGATGTAGTTTCTGAATATTTGCACTATAATTAAATAATGAAATTATGGTAAACAAATTTGAAACATTCCAAAGAGAAGAAGATAGATATTTCTTTGAAAGAAGAATGCTAACAACAAAAGAAGCGGCTTTTTATTTAGGTTTAGGTGTGCGAACAGTAAGAGGGAAAGCTGCTAAAGGAATACTAACTTCATACCGTCCTTGGGGAAAGAATCTTTACTTTGAAATTTCCGAATTAGATGAATATTTATTCTCTAAAAAAAGAAGTAGTGTTGAAAAATCAGGTGAAAAAGCCTCAATGTTAAACTTTAAAATTTCTAAAAGATGGAAAATCTAAAGTTTAATATTTATGAGGGATTTAATAAATGCAGCAGATATACTGATTTAGATGAAATTGTAAACGACATCAAAACGGGTACTTATCATAGAGCTATTATACCGTATATAAAACTGTTTGACAAGGAGGGGAAGACCGAAGAAACAAAGAAGTTAAAGAATAAAATTCCTGCTTTTACAATTAGCGGGAAATTTTCCAAATATGGTAGAAAAATCGAAAATTTAATAACTTACTATGGTTGGATGGTTCTTGATATTGATGGAATTGAAGATGTAGAAACGTATCAAAAAATTTTAAAAAAAGTTAAAGATATATTATACACAACAGTTGCATTTTCTTCGCCTTCGGGAGGAATGAAAATTATTGTTCAAACTAATAATAAGGATCTAAAGAAACATACTGAATTATATAAAAAATTGGTTAATTATTATGAGACAAAGCTTGATGTAGAATTTGACACATCAACATGTGATGTTTCTCGATTGTGTTTTTATTCTTATGATGAACAAATTTTTTATAACAAAGAATCTGAGATTTTTAATTTTGAAGAGATAAGCAATGTAGATACTATTGTTGAGAATGTAGATATTTTTGCTTTGGAAATGGATGAAATGATTGAATTTACAGAGAAGAGACAGAAATATAAAATTGGTAATAGGAATAATTTTATTAAACTACTTAGTTTGAACTGTTCTAACCACGGTATTAAAGAATCAGATACCTTAGAATTTTGCCTCAGTAGATTTGTAGAAGAAGATTTTGACGAATATGAAATTACACTGACGATTAAAAACTCCTATGAGAAAAATTCAGATAAATTTGGTGATTGGAAAAATCGGTTAAATAAGGCTGTGAAAGAAAGGTTGGAAATACAAAAAAAAGTGGAAAATAAATCTGAACCATCAAAAGTAATGACTAAAGATATTTCTTTTGATGATGAAATTTTCCAACAATATTATGATGATTTAAGTAAAACTTTTCCTACAAAATATACTGATTTTGTTAAAAGCTTAAAAACTGAAAGGGAAAAAGATATTGTCATTTTAGCAATGATGACTGTATTAAATTCAATCCAGAAGAGGTATTGATTTTATAAACCTTAGCTTATTTAGAAAATTAAAATTTTATTTTAAGAGCTGAGGTTTTCTTTGTAGAATAAATTTTAAACAATGTTTACAACATTTAATTATAAAATCAGAATATATTATCATTCAAAGAAATATCGAACGGAGAACAGTATTAATTTTGATTTGAATTGAAATTATGAATTAGAAACGTTGTAAGAATTAGATAAAAGTTTTAGATTTACCCCACAAAACCAATATTATTAGAAAGAAATAAGATAATCACATATTAAAAAATACATTTAGCGAACTGAAATCTGTTTTTGAAAGGTCGAAACTTCAGAATATCCACAGGAATAAGTTAAGCGAAATGTTCAGGCTATGGCTTGAGCGTTGCTTTACTTTGTGGATAGGTATTCGACCACCTCAAAAACAGGTAGAGATAATGTCTCAAGCCTGTTTTTTTTGTTTTTACATCAAATTACGGTTTACAGTAAGGAATGTTGAGAAAATGTATCTAAAATTGAAAACTTAAATAAATTATGAAAACAAAACTAAAAAAAATTATTTTACTTATTTTAATGCTGAATATGTGTCTTCTGTATTCACAAAATTTCGGAAAATTTTCAAATATTGAAAATTTTTTCAATTTAACAAAACAAGAGGTTGAAAACGAAATAAAAATTAATGGTTATCAGTTTAAAGAGAAAGATAAATCGGGAATTGCTACTTATATAAAGAGAGTTTCTGGTTATACCTTTGCTGTAAATTTATTGTTTGGAGGTACTCAATTAAAAATGATAGGATGGGATGATAGAATTATTGGTGGAAAATTTATTGTTGATGATATCGGGAATGATTCAATGTTTAAGATTGACGAATCTGTAACTGATGATTATTTAGGAATTTTTGGATTAAAATCTATAGAAAAAGATTTACAAATAAGTATTTTTAAAACGCGATATAACTTACAGAAAGGAATGATGTCATTTACTGTTAGGAGGATTGGTAATAAAAAAATCAAAGTACAGAAAAATATTACTTCCAAAATAGTTGAAGAATCAAAAATAAAAAAGGGGTTTAATATTCCAACCGAATCATACACAGAAGAAAATAATAAACCGAAAATTTATGATAATAATTTAGAATATATCCTTCTACAAAGTCCAACAGTTTTATGGAAAAAACCAAATGTTAAAAGTTCGGTTGATAAATCTGATTGGAAGTTAGAATTAACATCTGATACTTTTATAATGAAAAGCTTAAATTTTGAAAGAATATTCAAAGTGAAAAATGTCAAATATGATGATGATTTTCAGATGCAAAAATTTGAATTGGTAGATGAAAATAATATTTACAATTTCAATTTATTTGTATCATATATTGAAACAACTGAAAATTATAGGGTGTTAGTTCAATCAACTGACTATAAAGAAGAATACCAATTTCAAACAGTTAAAAGTAAAAAAAAGGTGTTCTTAAATTCTACATTATCAGATAATTTCACATACAATAAATTAATAGATAAAAGTTATTACGAAGATGGTGATACATTCTCAGATGTATTTAAGAAATACTATTTTTTATATGGAGAAATAAAGAAAGTAATCAATAATGATGGGGATAGTGATTATAAAATTCATATAACCAAAACTTCTAAAGAGTTTGATAATTTACATAGTGATATGGATTCCTTTGTAAATAAAGATATTATAGTTAATGTAGAACCTAATGATTTATACAATAAGAATGGTAACATAAAAGATGGTTGGGAGGGAAGATATGATTTAAGTTTTAAGGATTATAAGGAACTAAAAGATTTGTTGGTGGAAGGAAGAAAAATTAAATTCTCTTATGTTGAAGGAGGTGGTGGTTCTCTTGGAACTGCTACGGAGGGAATGTTCTTTTTCAATTATATCGAAAAGATTGATTAGTATTGAGTGATTCTAAATGTAGAACATCTTCAAAAATTAACTTTTAAAATAAATATGAGTTAGTAATCGTTAAAAAGTAAAATTGTAGAATCTGTTGATTTTATGATAATTGTGGAAAAGTCTTCTTTTGAAAAGAGGACTTTTTTAGTTAAATTTGTAAGAATGTACAATTCACATATTTATGAAGAGATATTTATTTTCGAAATTCTTTAGAAATAGAGAAATTGATGTGGAGAAAACCGAAACTCTACTAAGTTCGCTTGCTCCAAAAGTATTAACTAAAACAGAGGATATTGAGAAAATCCAGCCATATTTAGATAAACTGAAAGAATCAATTAATACGAAAGGAATTAGTAATATCGCTTTGACCGGTGGTTATGGTTCGGGGAAAAGTACTATAATTGGAACATTTAAAGAATTAAATCCTAAATACGAATATCTAAATATATCCTTAGCTTCTTTTAACAAAAAAGAAGATGATAATGAAATTAGTTCAGCTGAAAGAAAAATCCAGAAAGAAGAAATAGAAAGATTATTAGAAGTAAGTATTTTACAACAGATATTTTATCACGTTAAACCACAACAAATTCCAGAATCTCGATTTAAAAGAATAGATAATATTTCGAGTTGGAGAATATTTGGAATATCAGTAGCTTTTATTTTATGGGTTATTTCTACAACTTTACTATTAAAATATAATTATTTAGATAAAATTGATCCAACTAATTGGAATACAAAAGATAATTTTGATTGGTGGAGTTTACCAATTTTTTTTATATCACTGACTGGTTTAGGAATATTATCAAAACTCGTTATTAATCTTTTTAGTAATTCGAAAATTAGTAAAGTAAATATTAAAGGAGAATTAGAATTAGGAGACAATGTAAATAAGTCTGTTTTTAACGAACATTTAGAAGAAATACTTTACTTCTTTGAACGTACTAAATATAATGTTGTAATAATTGAAGATTTAGATAGATTTGACAGTACTGATATATTTACAAAACTTAGAGAAATCAACATATTACTGAATAATTCATTACTTATAGATAGAGAAATTAATTTTGTATATGCTGTTGGAGATGATTTGTTTAAAGATAGAAAAGAGAGAGTTAAATTTTTTGAATATATAGTTCCTGTTATTCCTTTTGTTAATTCTTCTAATGCAGATGAACAGTTGAGTTTATTAATAAAAGAATCTGGATTAAATCAGAATATATTTACCAAAGAGTTTATCTCGGATATTACAACTTTTATTGACGATATTGATATGAGATTATTAACAAATATCTTCCAAGAATTTGTCATCTATAGAAAAACCTTAAAACCAGAATTCATTAAAAAAAGCGATGAATTATTTGCAATAATTACTTATAAAAACCTCTATCCAACAGATTTTACATTACTTGGTAAGAAGAAAGGGAAATTATATGATTTAATAAATAATAAAAAAAATTACATAGAGAATCTTATTACTAAGATTGATGAAGAAATCACGGATAAAACTATCAAAATAGAAAAAATTGGTAATGAAACATTAACAGACATTGAAGAGTTAAAAAATATATATTTTCTAAAAATATTATCGAAGTTACCCGCAAATGCTCTTATCAATAAACTTACCTTCGATAATGACTTTGATGATTTAGTCTCAAAACAAAAATTAAGTTATAAATATCATAATAGAGGTTATGGCGATTTGTTCGATAATGATTTTGACTTTAAGTTTTCTGAAATAGAAAATGAAGTCAATCCTAAATTTACTTATGAAGAAAGGGTTGAATTAATAGAATCAAAGCAAAATGATAAAATTAATTCATTAAAAAATGATATTGATAAGTTAAAGAGTAAAAAATCACAAATACAAAATTGGGACTTAAAACAAATATTTATCGAAGTTGATGTAAATCAGTATTTGGGTGATTTTTCAGATAATAAATTGTTAAGGAATTTAATTTTAAACGGTTATATAAACGAAAATTATAATGATTATATATCCTTATTCCACGAAGTATCAATAACAAAAGAGGATTTCACTTTTGAAAGAAATGTAAAAAGTGGATATGCTACAGAATTCAATTATAAATTAAACAAAATTGAAACCTTAACAGGTAGGATAGATCTAAGATATTTTAACAGAGAAACAATTTTAAACTTTGATTTAGTTGATTTTCTGGGTAATAACTATAGTAGTTATTCTAAAAAATATGATGCGGTTATATTTCTCTTATCTAACGAAAAAACAAAATCTATACAGTTTATAGATGAATTCATTGATGAAAATAAAACCTCAGTAGATAATTTTATAATTAAGCTTATTGAAGAATGGAAAAGTTTTTGGGAAACTATTTATTGGGACTATGGCATGAGAAAATAATCAAATATGTAAAACTAATCATTAGATATGTAGATGTTTCAACATTTATAAATAATCAGAATGGTGCTTTAATGAAAGATTTTATTAATCAGAATTCGGATAATATATTATCTGTAGAAACCTATTTACATAGAGAATCAGATCAGCATGGCGAATTATATGGACTAATCAGACGACAAATTATGAATTATCTAAAGGAGTTAGATATTAAATTTGAGGAAATCAATAATGATAGTGCTATAAGTAGTGAGTTATTGGAATATATTTATTTTAATAACCATTATGAAATCAATGAAAATAATATTTCAAAGATGCTTTTAGGATTTGGTGAGAAATATGAGGAAAATGAATTTAAGCAATCTAATTACTCAGAGATTTTAAATTCAGAATGCTATCCATTGATTGAATATATTAATTCAGATATTAATACCTATGCTGAAAACATATATCTAAAAATAGAAGAAAATAAATTTGAAATAGAAGAAAATTTAATCAAACTTTTAAATAATGAAAAATTAGATAAAGTATTAAAGATTAAAATTATTCAAAAAGTAGAAACAAAAATTGTTGAATTGAATAAAATCAATGATTTGAGTATAAAAGCACATTTACTTTTAAATAACAAAGTTATTCCAAAATGGAATAATGTAATCGACTATTATACAATATCTGAAAATATAATAAATGATAATCTAATTGAGTACTTAGAATTTGAAAATGTTAATGAAGAATTATCTAAAATTAAATTGATAAAAGAGAATGAACTCTTTGAAAAAAACATTTTACTATGTAATGAAATTACATACGAAACCTATAAGAAACTATTAGATAGCATCTGTTTTAGATACAATAAATTAGAATTTGAAACTTTAGATGAGGATAAAGTTGTTAGTTTAGCTAATAAAATTCTTACTACAACTAAATCAAACTATGATTTGTTAAGAGAGCATTTTCCAAATAATCACATAATCTTAATTGAAAGAGATTTTAAAAAATTCATTGAAAAAATAAGTGAATTTGACACGGATGAAGATGATGTTTTATTAATATTGAAATCCAATAAAATTAGTTTGGAAAATAAATTCGATTACATTAATAAATTGGAAGAAAGTACAATAACACTCAATAAAGAAACGTCTAAATTAGTAGGAGAAATTATTTTACAGAAATCAAATGTTATTGAGTTGAGTGTTGAAACATTAAAATCTGTAGTTATTAATTTATTGGGAGAAGAAAAAAGAATAAAATTAATTAATCTGTATTTTGAGAAAATTACTAATGATGATATTACTAAATTATTAAGTAGTATTTGGAATTATGATAATTTATTTAAGAGTAAAAAACCAACATTTAATAAAACTGAATATAATAGAATTTTATTGGAAAGATTAAAATCTAAAGGATTAATAAAAAACTACTATGATAACAAATGGAATGATAAAGAGTACAGAGTAACAACTAACTATTAAAAGTGATAATATGGGAGATTTTTTACGAAAAACAAATATCAGACTAATTACCAATGTACTTTCTCACGAAATAGGTCATTTTATAGCTAATATCTTACTGAATAATGTTCAACTTGAACCAAAAGTTGAAAATATTGTGATTTCATGGGATGATTTTTCTAAAAAACCATGGGGACGTATTGAATATTCAATTAAAGAAGGGGTAAATCATTGGATATTTTCAAGAGATGAATTTTTATGTTATCATACAATACTATCGCTTTATTCCGGATGCATTTGGGAAAAGTTTACGAATTGTATATTTCATAATTTAGAATTATCTGTTAATGATATTCAAAATTGTTATCAAGGCTCTGGTTTTAAAGATGCTCAAACTATTGGTATAATTAATAACAAATATCTGAGTATGGGGCTAACCAAAGAATTTGCTGAAAAAGAAATAATTGAATCTTATGTAAAACTACTGAATGGGTTATCTAAAGAAGAGAAACAATTAATTTATAACTTTTTCAAACAAATTTCAGATGAAATAGAAGTTTGTCTATTTGATGGAAGAGAACCAAAAGAATATTATTTAACAAAAGAACAGCTTGAAAAGTTAAGAAGTTTTATTTCACACAATTTCACATCAGTTTATGAAAAAAAATTAGCTGAGATCTTAGATGGAATATCATCTAAAATCAAAAGTTATATTGTGTCAAAATCTTAGTGAATTTATCACACAATACATAAATTGGATACTAATTGTTTATAACACCGCATAAACACTAAGAAGAAACTTTCTGTATCGGGAAATAAATTAGCTTTTTCTTTGATTTCTTTTTCTTTCTTTTGATTGACTATCAGGCGTTTAGATAAATTTTATTTTCTCTTATTGGACTATATTTCTATATTTGTACCACTTCTGTACTACTTCAGACCTTGAAAATAGTCAAAAGTAGTACAGAAGTGGTACAAAATAGAATTTATGAAAATATCACTTAGTCAAAGAAAATTAAAAGACAGAAGGATTAGTCTGTCAATCGAGTTTTACCGTGGTTCTGAAATTACTGATGACGGAAAAAGAAAGCATCTGAGAAATTTTGAAATTTAAATACCTATCTAATTATTGATCCAAAAACTGCCAAAGAAAAAAAAGAAAATAAAGAAGCTTTGGAATTTGCAGAAAATGTAATTGCAATTCGAAAAGCTGAATATGCACAAGGAAGATTTGAGTTGAAAAATACTGCGAAAGCTAAACGGGTATTTTTAAATTTCTTCGCTAATCTTGCTGAGGAAAAGCGAACGCTCGATTCGTCAAATAATTATGGTAATTGGTTCTCTACTTACCAGCATTTGAAAAAAGTAGTTCCAAAGAATTTAACTTTTGAGAAAATTGATGAATTTTTCATTAAAAAAGTTCGGAAATACTTTGAAAAAGATGCAATCAGTAAGAGTGATTTACCTCTTTCTCAGAACTCCAAGTATTCTTATTTCAACAAGTTTAAAGCTGCATCGATAATGGTGATATTTCTAGAATCAATTTCAGACAAGAAAAAACAGAGGGTGTAGAATATCTTTATATTTCAAAACAAGCCAGAGAATTGTTGGGCGAAAGACAAGATCCGCAAGAAAGAGTTCTCAAAGGTTTGAAATATGGAATGACCTACAATACTGAAATTATCCGCTGGTGCAATCGTGCTGCGGTTCCGAAACATATTACTTTTCATTCAGCTCGACATACGAATGCTGTTTTACTTTTGGAAAATGGTGCAGATATTTATACAGTTTCCAAAAGATTAGGACATAGAGAATTGAGAACTACACAGATTTATGCAAAAATAGTGGATAGCAAAATGAAGGAAGCTGCTGAGATTATCCCTGAACTAAATATCGAACTGTAAAAAATATATTTTAGTTAAAGTAATATTTTTGTTAGTAAAATTGTACTGAATCTATTTTAATCCAGATTATTCTTATTTAGACTTTTGACATTCCAGATTAATCCAAATCATTCTTATTTCGCCTTTAAGCGTTTGATCCTATTGTTTTTATGGTTTTCCATGGTGACTTTTGCTTCATTAAATTTGTTAAACGAAAGCAATGGAAAATAACGAAATCATTCTGCACAAACTCAACCGAATTGAAAAACATATTTTCGGTTTAAAGGAAATTCTGAATGTCGAAGAACTTTCAGATTACACCGGATTTAAAAAATCCTATATCTACAAGTTAGTTCATTCCAACAGTATTCCTTTTTCTAAACCTAACGGGAAAGTTCTCTTTTTTGAACGCAAAAAAATTGACGAATGGTTGTTAAAAAACAGCCATAAATCAAATGATGAAATTCAACAAGAAGCCATAGAATTTTCTTTACGCAAAAAATAAAGCCTAACTATAGCAGTAGTTAGGCTTAAAATCTTTGTTTTACTTGGAAGTAAAATACAAATATAATAATTATTTGTTTCTGTTTCCACAATACCCAGATGTTTTTATGGAAGAGAAAAACACTCTGTATCAAAATGGTACAGAAGGCAAAACCATTTTTGATCGCACTCTAAATTATCTCAATTCGAAATATTCATTAAGATTTAACACCATCTCTCTAGAGTTTGAAATCAAACTGATACAAGATAAAAAATGGGCAGATCTAAATTTAAACTCATTGTATATAGAGCTCATTCAATGTGGAATTAATATACCGATTAATAAGTTGGAAATCTTGGTCAGAAGCCACTTGATAGAACAGTATAATCCTATTTCAGAATATATTGAAAGTTTGGAGGATTGGGATGGCGAAGATCATATCGCAAAATTATGCAGCTATGTGAAGACTAACGATGATGAAAAATTTCTGTATCACGTTGAGAAATGGTTTACCAGAGCGGTCTTTTGTGCTTTAGAAAAGGAGAAAATCAATAAGCATTGTTTGGTTTTGGCAAATACCATTCAGAATAGTGGAAAGTCAACATTCTTAAGATTTTTTATTCCTAGAAAACTAACGAATTACCTGTCGGAAGATATTGGTTTGGATAAAGATAGCAGAATCAAATTGTGCAAAAATTTGATTATCAATTTAGATGAACTTTCGGTTTTGGCAAAGGCTGACATCAACTCTTTGAAAGCGATGATCTCAAAAACGCATATCAACGAAAGATTGCCTTATGCAAGGAAAGCCGAATATCTGGAAAGAATTTGCAGTTTCGTGGGTTCTACAAACAAAACAGACTTTCTAACAG
This sequence comes from Algoriella sp., assembly GCF_036647415.1. Taxonomy (NCBI): domain Bacteria; kingdom Pseudomonadati; phylum Bacteroidota; class Flavobacteriia; order Flavobacteriales; family Weeksellaceae; genus Algoriella; species Algoriella sp. The sequence continues at coordinate 697 of NZ_JAVXKG010000050.1, read as the reverse complement.
ACGAATCTGGAAGTGTTCGTTGGATTATTTTTGAAGTCATCGAGAAAATCAACTTCAATTATTCATCTGAAATTGATATTGACAAAGTTTGGGCTCAAGCTTATTTCAACGCTTACAAACGAAAAAATTACAATCCTGAACTCACTTTAGCAGATATTTCCGAAAACGAAAAACGTAATGAACGATTCACACAAATGACTTTAGAGCAGGAAATGGTAAGTAAATTTTATGAAGCATCTGACAATCTGGAAGAATTTAAAACCGCAACAGAAGTGATGATTAATCTCAATTCTCAAGGAATTCGTCTCAACCATTTGAAAATTGGAAGGGCTTTATCGTCTTTCAAATTTCCCAGAGTTAAACATCCACAAAGGCAAATTTACGGTTATCTCATTCGGTTGAAAATCGCAAATTAATTTTAATACTACATTATCATTTACCTACCTACCTAAATCTTTTAAATATTTGAAAACCATATTGTTATTAAGGCCTATCAAATTAATTGGAACTACCTAAACTTACCTATAAAAGAAAATCCTGGTAATTAGGTATCTTAAGGTAAGGTAAAAAATTGAGATAATAATTTGATTATCAAGACTATGGTAATTAGGTAAGTCTTTTACCAAAAATCACAGAAAAATTTAAAAATGAACTGCAAACAATTTAATACAATCCCGTTGGAAGAAGTCCTCCTTTC
>NZ_JAVXKG010000049.1:0-16514 GCF_036647415.1 Algoriella sp. | reverse complement strand
TAATTAGTTTATCTCCATCTATTTCTCCTATAATTCCATTTCCAGAAATATAGTCGTAACCTGCAAATAATACTGAATTTTGTTTATTTGAAACATCCCTAATCAATGGAGAATTAAATATTTTATATGTTTTTTTATTGGCTAAAAAATCATCTATAGAAATAGTAAAAACACCGTCATTAGAAGATAAATAAAGTTTATTTTTATCTAAAAAGCTGTATAAAATGCGGTTATATGAATTAATTAATTTTAGCTTTGTTTTCGACACTTCAAAAACACCATGGTCTATTGTTGCTACATAAATCTTATTTTTATATTTAAAAAAAGAGACCGCTTCTAACACTAAATTATTATCTTTTTGAAAGGATGGATTGTATATCTTTTTTGATTTGGTATCAATTATAGAAATTCCACCTTGCGTTGCAACATACATAAGATTATTATCTAAAAATAACTTCCGAACTCTGTCCGAAACTAAACCTTTAGATGTATTAATCTGTTCAAAATTTTGACCTGTAAATTTTACAATTCCTTGCCCATAACTTCCAAGCCAAATATTACGTTCTGAATCTTCTGTAATTGTCCAAACATTATTAAACTGAATTTTCTCAAAACGTTTCATCATGATGAAATTCTCCATGTCTTTTACAAAAACGCCAAAACGAGTACCAGCCCAAACAAAATTTCGAGAATCTTTGTAAATACTTAGAATTTCATTTGCAGGAAGACCATTTTCATAGGTATATTGTTTTGTGTAAACAAATTGACTAAATGCCAACTTACTACAAAATAAAAGAATAAAAACAAATAGGTGTTTACGAAACAACATTCGCTAAAATTTTATATCCCAAAGTAGTTACTGGTAATGTATTTTCGCCTTCGTATGGATGACAATTCAAAATCAAAATATTTTTACGTTTATCAAACTTATTTGCAAAATTTATATTGACTAAATACGAGCGATTAATTCTTAAAAAGTTAATTTTATTAATTAATCCTTCTACTTCTTTCAGTGTTTTTGTTACCATAAAAGAGGCGTCTTTTGTATAAATTGTACAATAACTGTCATCTGCTTTACAGTAAATAATTTCATCAATTTTAAGTACTAAAACCTCTGTAATAGATGGAATAAAAATAATTCCATGCTCATTTTTTAATTGATTTTTTAAATCATTATTCGAAATTTCGTCCTCTACTTCTTCTATTTTTTCAATCTCGGTTATCGATTTTGGAACTATATTTTGTCGTTCTACAAAACGGTTCATTAAAATTTTTAAATCAGAAATTGCAATCGGTTTCATCAAATATCCCAAACATCCCCATTGATTTACTGCTTGTAAAATATAGTCAGAATGGGCTGTTGTAAAAATAACATCGAATTTTATTTCATCAAAATAATCAAATAATTTAAACCCAAATTCATCTGGCATTTGAATGTCTAAAAAAACAATATCTGGTTTTATTTGTTTAATAATCTCTACGCCTTCTTTAACAGAACTTGCCGTATCAATCGACATAAAAAAATCGGGCAAAGCATGTTGAATAATTTTTTTTAACCCTTGTTGAGCAAAATGTTCATCATCAATAATAAGAGCTTTGTACGTTTTCATTTTAAAGTATTTGAAACAAATATAAAAAGAAAAAGGATGTTCTAACGAACATCCTTTTTCTTTTATCCTATATATTTAGATTATACTCTTTTCGATTTTAGTTGCATAAAAACGCAGGCTATAATTGCTCCCACAGAAGCCATTATAAATCCTACCCACAATTGCGAATTATAACCAAGTCCCATAGCAATTGGTATTCCTCCTAAAAATGCACCCAAAGCATTACCTATATTGAAACTTGCTTGTCCCGCTGCAGCAGCTAAAGTTTCGGAACCTTTACCATTATTGATTAACATCATTTGTATTGGAGAACCTATTGTAAAAGCGACCAACCCTGTAATAAAAGACATGATGTACGCCATAATTTCTATGTGCGATGTGAAATAAACGACTACTAAACAAATTGCCATAGTAGAAAAAGAGATAATTGCTGCCTTGTTTGGCGACATTGTATCTGCTAATTTTCCTCCGATAAAGTTTCCCACAAACATTCCTAAACCAATTAAAGTCATAATAATAGGAACTTTAGTTTTTGGTAAATCTGCAACGTTTGTCATCAATGGAGAAATATAACTTATCCAAGCAAATAAACCTGATGTTCCGATAGAAATCATCAAAATTAATACCCAAGCTTCCCATTTTTTGAAGAAACTTAGTTGTTCTGTTAAACTTCCTTTATTTGTATTTTTAAGATTTGGCACCCATAACGATATTGCTAACATGGTGAATAATCCTAAACTTGAAATAATACCAAATGTTAATCTCCAAGAAAAAACTTGTCCTAATTTTGTTCCTAAAGGTACGCCGACAAGATTAGCGAATGTAAGTCCTGCAAACATGATAGATATTGCTTGCGCTTCTTTGCCTTTTGCAGCTAATTGCGCTGCAACAACAGATCCAACACCAAAAAAAGCTCCGTGTGGTAAACCAGACATAAAGCGTGCAATCATCAACGTGTTATAGCTTGGTGCAACGACAAATAATGCATTAAAAATGGTAAACAATAACATAAAAAAGATCAATACTTTTTTTGGAGAATATTTACTTGTCGCCATAATCAAAGTTGGCGCACCAACCATTACGCCCATTGCATACATGGAAATAAAATTTCCAGCTGTTGGTATTGAAATATTCAAATCATTTGCAAAATCTTCTAACACTCCCATCATCGTAAATTCCGTCATTCCGATGGCTAATCCTCCCATTGCTAAGGCAAGTAAACTCTTTTGTACCATTTATTCTTCTTCGTATAATTCTATCGGCAAACCGTCTGGATCTTCAAAAAAAGTAAATTTCTTTTGGGTATATTCATCCACACGAATTGGCTCTGCATTTATCTGATATTGCTTTAATTTCTCAATTTCTTTCTCTATATCACTCACAGCAAATGCCAAATGCCTCAAGCCAGAGGCTTCAGGTCGGGAAACACGTTGTGGTGGTTTGGGAAACGAAAAGAGTTCTATGCAATAATTATTTTGCAAAGCTAAATCTAATTTATAAGAATCTCGCTCTTTCCGATAAACTTCTTGCAAAATTTCTAAACCTAAAATTTCTGTATAAAAATGTTTTGATTTTTGATAATCGGAACAAATGATTGCGATATGATGAATTTTATTTAATGATAACATAGCTTATGAGTAATGATTATTTTTTGCTCTTTCATATTGTGGCAACCATTTTATATCGTCGCCTAATTCTTTGGCTGCGTGTAATGCAAAATATGGATCGCGTAATAATTCTCTTGCCAAAAAGATTAAATCAGCCTCATTATTTTGTAAAATTTCTTCTGCTTGATTTGATTCGAAAATTAAACCGACAGCACCTGTAATACAACCAACTTCATTTTTGATAGCAGATGCAAACGGAACTTGGTAATTTTTTTTAATCTCAATTTCTTGATGACTTACACCACCTCCTGTCGATATATCCATCACTTCTACTCCATTTTCTTTCAGAATTTTACATAATTTTATTGTTTCTTCAAGATTCCAACCATTCTCAGCCCAATCTGTTGCAGATAAACGAATCCAAAGAGATTCAGTTGTAATAAATTTCTTCATTTCTAATACAATTTCTAATACGAAACGAATACGATTTTCAAAACTTCCGCCATATTTATCTGTTCTACTATTGATTAAAGGAGAAAGAAATTGATGAACCAAATAACCATGCGCTCCGTGAATTTCTAAAATCTGAAAACCTGCTTTTATTGCTCGTTCCGTCGCTTCTCCCCACTCTACAATTAATTCTTTAATTTCTGTTATTGACAATTCATGTGGAATTTCGTCCGTTTCATTAAAAGGTAAATTAGACGATGAAACTGTTTGCCAACCATTTTCTTCATCCGACTTTATTTCTCCGTGTCCCAACCAAGGTTTTTCTGTGCTTGCTTTTCTACCAGCATGCGCCAATTGTATACCAGGAACGCAATTGTATTTATTAATTTCCGTAGTTAACTTTTGATAAGATTCTATTTGTTCATCTTTCCAAATTCCTAAATCTCCATAAGAAATTCGTCCTTCTGGTACTACAGCTGTCGCTTCAAGTATTATGGCAGAAACGCCACCAACTGCACGAGAAATATAATGTTGAAAATGCCAATCATCAAGAAATCCATCTTCTGAAGAATATTGGCACATTGGCGCCATGATAATTCTATTTTTTAACGTGATTCTATCGTTTATTTTTATCTGTTGGAATAACTTACTCATTTATCTTATTTTTAAAATATTTTATAAATTTATATCTTTTATTAAATACTGACAAAAAACATAGATTAGAAAAAATCTAATAATCAGTTGAATATCGTGATAAATCATTAAGACTCAGAATAATTTTTAATAAATCTTTCATTGTTTCTTAGTTTGTTCGTAATTTTACAAAAAAGTGAATTTTGGAAAAGAAAAAGATTGTCATTCTAGGTGCTGGATTTGCCGGACTAAAATTAGCCCGTAAATTAAATAATAACCCACACTTTTCTGTTACACTTATTGACCGCTATAATTACCACCAATTTCAACCTTTATTTTATCAAGTTGCAACAGCTGCAATTAATGCAAGTGATATTTCTTTCCCGATACGTAAAGTATTTCAGGAAAGTAAAAACATAAGTGTTCGTTTGGCAGAAGTAACTAGAATTAATAAAGAAAAAAACGAAGTTGAAACCACAATCGGTGATTTTTCTTATGATTATTTGGTTGTTTCGATGGGATGTACCACAAATTTCTTCGGAAACAAACAAATTGAGGAATTATCATTCCCAATGAAATCGACAAATGAAGCATTAACGCTTAAAAATCGATTACTTACAAATTTCGAGAGTGCATATTCTGCAGAATCTCCCGAAGAAATGGAAGAAATAATGAATATTGTAGTTGTAGGTGGAGGACCAACAGGAGTTGAGCTTTCAGGTGCAATTGCGCAAATGAAAAAATTTATTCTTCCGAAAGATTATCCAGATTTAGATTTCTCTAAATTGAATATTTATTTGATTGAAGGAAGTCCAAATTTATTAGGACCAATGTCAGATTTGGCGCACAAAAAATCGTTTGAATATCTATCAAACATGGGTGTTAATATTTGGACGGAAGGTCGCGTTGTTGATTATGACGGAAAGACAATTTCGTTAGCAGACGGACGTACAATAAAAACACGTAACCTAATTTGGGCTGCTGGTGTTACAGGAAATGTACCAGACGGAGCTGTTACAAAAGAGGAATTACAACGTGGAAATCGTATGAAAGTAGATCGTACGAGTAAAGTTATTGGTACCAATAACATCTACGCAATTGGTGATATTGCTTCTATGGAAACACCAAAATATCCAAACGGACATCCTCAATTGGCACGTGTTGCGGGAGATCAGGCTGTGAATTTGGCTAACAATTTCGAGAAAATTGGACAAGGATTTTCAGAAGATAAATTAAATTTATTTGAATACAGCGATCCTGGATCTATGGCAACAGTTGGCAAACGTAAGGCTGTTGTAGATTTACCTAAGTTTTCATTTTCTGGACGTTTAGCTTGGTTTACTTGGATGTTTTTACACCTAATGTTAATTTTAACTGTACGTAATAAAGTTGCTATTTTCTTTAACTGGGCGCATACTTATTTTACAAATGATTCATCATTAAGAATTATTGTAAGACCAACTAAAAAAGATTTTAGATTTAATCTGAAACAATATCGTCGTTTCCCTAAGAATCGCGAGAAAGAAATTGAAGCATAAATTTATTTCTCATTAAATATCAAAAAAAACGCTCAACAAATGTTGAGCGTTTTTTTGTATTCTATAATATTAAAATAATTATCTAATTTTATTAATTGTATTTCCATTTCTATCAGTTCTAATTCTTATTGAACTTGATTTAGCACTAACTACTTTACCTGATTTTTTATATTTCTCAATAAAATCAAACAATCCATTAAAATCTCCAGACAATGTATTTCCATTATAATCTTTGATAGAAAAAGTAGAAGTCAATAAACTTCTATTATAATTATCAAAATAATTTTCTAAATAAATTGCCCCAGATTGAAACTGGTCATCATGAACTTCAAACGATCCCGAACCAATAATAGGAATATAACCAGACATTACTGGATTCTCATAATATTCAATATAATCTAGACCTCTAAGATCTGAATTTGTTATATAATTTCCATTAAAAATTAAATCTCCTCTTTGATAAATTTTCAGATATAAATATGCTCCTGCTAATCTTCCATTTGCTGGAACAACATTTGTAGAAAGTTCAACACCGTAATAATATCCACCGTCTGCTTTTTCTATATCTGATACAACTGCATTACGAATCGGAAAAGACACTCCTTGATAATTTATCTGACCAGTATTTATAATATCTGGAACAAAATAACCATCATCATCATTAACACATGATGTAAGCGATACAGATGCAATTGCTAGCATCATCAAAAATATAATCTTTTTCATTTTCTAAAATTTATTATTCCTTTATTCTATTTTACCAATTACAAATAGCGTGCTAAAAAATTAATTCGCAATATTTTTTCATAAAAAAAGTGTCACAAATCTTGTAACACTTTAATTATAAGTATGATAAATTTCTATTTATTATCCTTTAATAACGATTTCCATCTTTTCTTGTTCTTCTAGAGCTAACTCTAAATCAACTAAGATACGTCCAGAATGCTCATCCGTAATAATTTTTTTACGTTGTGCAATATCCATTTGTCTTTGTGGTGGAATTGTAAAGAATGATCCTGCAGAAGCTCCACGCTCTACAGCTACAACAGCTAATCCGTTTTTTACAGAGTTTCTGATACGGTTATAAGCGTCTAGTAATCTTTGTTCTATTTTAGTAGAATATTCTACAGATAATTTTAACAAAGTACTTTCTTCTTTCTCAGTATCTTTTACAATTGTATCCAACTCGGCTTGTTTGTGACCTAAATGATCTTTCATAGAAGCTAATTTTGTATTAAAATCTTCTATTTGAGAATTTTTTTGTTGAATTTTAATTGTAAACTCACGAATACGTTTTTCTGCCAACTCGATTTCTAAACCTTGATATTCAACTTCTTTAGCTAAAGCGTCAAACTCTCTGTTGTTACGTACGTTATCTTGTTGTTTTGTATATTTTTTTATTAAAGCTTCAGCATTTTTAATTGCTTCTTTCTTTAATTTAATATCTTCATCCAAACCTTTTGTTTCGTCAACAACTTTTTGGATTCTCGTTTCCATTTGCGCAACATCGTCGCTTAAATCATCAACTTCTAAAGGCAATTCACCTCTTGTGTTTCTGATTTCATCTAAACGTGAATCAATTAATTGTAAGTCGTATAATGCGCGAAGTTTTTCTTCAACGCTCATTTCTTTGATATTTTTTGTTTCAGACATAGTTAACAATAATTAACAGGATTGGTATTAATTCCAGAATTAAAGACCACAAAATTAGTAAATTTTTCTTTAAGATACGAAGTTATTAAGTTTTTTGTAAACTGTTCTGATTCAAAATGTCCAATATCTGCCAAAACTATCTTATTTTCAGCGGAAAAGAAATCATGATATTTTAAATCAGCCGTAATATAAATGTCCGCTCCTGCTCCAATTGCATTTTTTATAGCAAAAGCGCCAGAGCCTCCAAGTACAGCAACTTTCTTAATTTTTTTGTTCAATAAATTAGAATGTCGAACAACAGGCGTATTCATTTGTTGTTTTAGATAGGCAAAAAAATCTTTTTCGGTCATTTCTTCTTCTAATTCGCCAATCATTCCGATTCCTACGTATTGATTTTTATTATTTAGAGGAATAATAGAATAAGCTACTTCCTCGTACGGATGCGAAGCAAATAAAGCAGCCATAATATCAGCTTCTAAATGTTGTGGCATGATAACTTCTATTCTAGTTTCGTTTACAGTTTCTAGCTTGCCTATTTCTCCAATAAAAGGATTTGCTCCATCAATCGGTCTAAAATTACCTTTACCTTCTACTGTAAAACCACAAGAATCGTAGTTTCCTATTTTTCCGGCTCCTGCTTCGTACAGCATATTTTTTATAACTTCTGCGTTTTCTGTTGGTGCGTAGGTAATCAATTGCTTGATTGTATTTGCTTTTGGAATTAAAATTTTTGTTTGATTTAATTTTAATTGTTCCGAAATCTGAAAATTTACACCAACTTTCGAATTATCTAATGCCGTATGTGTTGCATAAATATTAATTCCGTTTTTGATGGCTAACATTACAGCTTTTTCTACATAGGTTTTTCCGTTAAGCTTTTTTAATCCAGAAAAAATAATTGGATGAAAACTAACAATCAAATTACATTTTTTTTCTATTGCTTCTTGTACAACTTCTGGCGTCGTATCTAATGCAACTAAAATTCCTGTAACCTCATCATTGTAATCACCAACTAAAAGTCCTACATTATCAAAATCCTCTGCATAAGCCAAAGGCGCTATTTTTTCCATTGCCGAAGCAACATCTTTTACTTTGATCATTTTATCGCTTCATTTTCAATTTTTCGGTTGGTAAATCATTCTCGATTCCCTTCCAGTAGGATTCAAAATTAAACTTTTCTAATAATTTTCGCGATGCAATATTGTCGGGATCAATTACAGCAATTATTTCATGTGCAGGAAAATTATTTTCAGCACTAGAAATCAATTCATTACAAATAATTGTGCCAATTCCTTTTTTCCAAAATTCTTTTTTGATTATATAACCAATTTCTAAAGAATTTTCTAAATGATTATTATAAACAATTTTACAATCACCCAAAAATGCATCTTTTTCATCATAAACTTTAAAATAACCCAATTTGTCGTGAACAGAACTTTTTTCTAAAATTGAAGTAAATTTATGATTGGCTTGTTCTTCTCCCAAACCTTTTCCTGAAATATATTTCATTAGCTCATCATCTTGAACAAGCTTAAAATACTCGTTAAAATCTGTAGGATTATATTTCTCTAACCGAATTTTTATCATGAAAATTTGTTATTGCTTTTAATAAATTGATTTGATTTATTGTACGATTAAGATTTTGTTTTGGATAAGATATTGAGTAATACACATTATTATTCAGATAATCTGACAAAAACCTAACCGCTTGAATATAAATTACAATATACGCAACAAAATCCATATTTTTGATTTCTACAGCAGACAATTCGTCTTTTAAATGTTCTAAAAACCCATTTTTAACTGCTTGATAATAAGTAGGCTCAAATGCGTTTTCTCCATTCGGATCATCTTCTGCTTTTAAATTGGCATAGGTACGAATCATATCTCCAAAATCGCACAAAATATTACCAGGCATTATTGTATCCCAGTCTATAACAGCTATTGCTTGTGAATGTTTTTCTTTATTAAACAAAAAATTACTGAGTTTTGCATCAGCATGAACCACGCGTTTGGGAAAATCTATTTCTAAATAACGTTTTACTTGATAAAGATTATCTAAAATATAGTTTACCTCGTTTTTGGTTTCTTGTAAATGTTCTTCTGAAGCATTTTCTAACGCAGAATTAAAATCTTTTATACGTTTCTCATAATCTAAAAATCCGTCAATTGATGGTTCTATTTCATCAATATTTATATCGATAAGATTTGCATGAAACTCGCTAATTGTTTTTGCAGCTTCGTATGCTTGTTCCGCAGATGCTACTTTTTCGAAACAAATAGAATTTGAAATATAAGAGCTTAATCGCCAAGTTTCTCCATTTTCTATCACCAATAAATTTTGATGTAAATCTGGTACAATTTCTATAATTGAACGAGGATAATTTTTTGTTTTTAAATGAGTTGAAATCAAATTTATATTAGACGAAATAATTTCTGGTCTTGGAAAAACATTTGTATTAATCTTTTGTAAAATATATTTTTTGCCTTGATTATCTAACTCAAAAGTGGAATTTATCCAACCAGAAGTAATTGGTTTTATGTGAATATCATCACTATTTTTAAAATAATGTTTTAGAATGTTTTCCATATTTTAAGTCCACAATGATTTTGGATATTTTTGATCATCAACCAAATCTCGAATAGAATTTACGACTACTTCTCTATCTTCTGGATAAGTCATTCCGAACCAATTTTCGTTAGATTTTTTTACAATCACTTCCAATTGATCTTCTTTAATCATATCATTAATTACTTTTGGTAAATAAAATTCTGATTTCAATTGGCTTGAGTTTTCTTTCAGAAATTGATTAAATTTATCTTCTAAACTTCTAAAAATTGAAGGATGTAAAATCCAAAAATTCATAGAAACTAAAGATTCTGCATCTAGTACAAAGTTTGCGTTTTCTTCCTCATACATTACAATACCTTCCTCATCTCTAAAAATATTTGTGCGTTCTATTACAAGTTTTAACAATTCGTCTTCAACAGTACAAATTCCACGAGAAACAGCTCCATTTTCGCTCAATGTATTTTCTAGTTTGTAAGCGACCATTCCGTAACGATTTGCTAAAATTAATTCTTGTTGAACCAATTCATTTGCTTTCTGAAACGCCTTTTGTCCATAAAAATCATCTGCATTGATCACGATGAAAGGATTTGTTAAATGATTTTTTGCAATTAACAAAGCATGTCCAGTTCCCCAAGGTTTTTTACGATGTTCTATTGTATCATAAATTCCGCGAGAAACACCCGTATAAGTGGTCTGTAGAATAAATTCTACAGATCCACCATTACGTTCTATAATATGTTGGAAATATTTTTTTGTTTCTATATCAAATTGTTGATTAATGATAAAAACAAAATGTTGAACGCCAATTGAAAAGGCATCAAAAATTGAATATTCCATCAATGATTCTCGACTAGGACCAATAGGATCTATTTGTTTTTGACCATTGTATCGGCTTCCCATTCCTCCTGCCAATATCACTAAAGATAAATTATTAGCCATAGTTTTCAAATCCAAAAACTGGTTTTCTTGTTTTATATTTTCCTCTTGTAAAGTCAGGCATTTCCTGAGAAGCTCCGTTTCCTTCGATAGATTTTTCACTTAAAGGTGTTACGGCATACCAAGTTGCTAAATCGTAAACATCAAAAGGAAATTCTTTGTTATTTTTTATACATTCGATAAAATCATTGATTAAGAAGAAATCCATTCCACCGTGTCCAGCTCCTTCAGCCTCTTTTTCAAATTTTTTCCAAATTGGATGATCATGTGTTTTTATATATTCCTCTGAATTTGCCCATTTGTGAGAATGTTGCATTTCATTTTCGAAATAAATAAAACCTTGATTAAATCCTCCCGAACCAATATCTTGCCAGATACCATCTGTTCCTTGCATTCTAAAACCTAAATTGTATGGACGTTGTAAAGACGTATCGTGTGTTAATAAAATTGTTTCTCCATTCTCACACTTCAACATTGTTTGTACAATATCTCCTAATTTAAATTCTACTTTCGCATTTGGATGATCTTTACCTGCCTTTTCTACGATATAATCCGTCAAACCTGCTTGTTTAGATGCCATAGATGTTAAATGAGTAATTCTATTTCCACGGTTAACATCCATCATAGTACCAATTGGTCCTAAACCATGTGTTGGGTACAATTCTGCATTACGTTTTACATAATGGTTGGTACGCCAAGCAGCTTCCGAAAATCCTTTATCTCCAAATTCTACACCACCACCATAAGCTTGTTTTCCATCGTTAAATAAAACGTTACGCAAATCGTGTTGATACCCACCTTGACCATGTACTATTTCACCAAACATACCTTTACGCACCATATTCATTACCGCCATAATATCGCGACGATAGCAAACATTTTCCATCATAAATACTGGAACTTTTGTTTTCTCATACGTATCTACATAATTCCAACATTCTTGTAAATTCATTGCTCCACATACTTCTAAACCTACAATTTTACCAGCATTCATTGCCGCAATTGTTTGCTCTTCGTGAAACTCCCATGGCGAAGAAATAACTACAGCATGTATTTTTTTATCTTTGTATAGTTTTTTATAACCATCTAAACCTTTGTAATATTCAACTGGTTTTTTTCCGTGTTTTACAAAAATTTTATTCGCACGATCTATCATTCGTTGATCTGGCTCTGCAATAGCAACAACCTCAACATCATTACGCTTCAACAATTCGTCCAAATGAACTTGTCCTCGCATACCGCATGCTACTAAACCTACTTTTACCTTATCTATTTTAGTTGAAAAACTAAATAATGAATCTGGTGATACCAACGCAACAGTAGAGGCAGCTGCAGTAGATTTAATAAAATTTCTTCTATCCATAATGTGTTTTAATTTCGATTTTCTAAGTATTAAACGACTGCAAAATATTAAAAAACTTTATAATAGTCTATTTTTAATTCTCGAAAATTAAAACGTTTTAGGCGCATCTTTAGGAAATACTATAATAAATTCTGTAGTAGAAAATTTTTCTTCTTTTGGCTTTTCTATAGAAAGTTTTTCATCTGTACCTTCTAAAATTTCTATGACTGCAATTTTTAAATTTGGATTAGATTTTTTCAAAAACCAATAAATTCCACCATAACTTTTTGAATGATAATCACCATTGTAATGAATAAATAAATTATTAGATTTATAATATTCCAAAATAGTTTCGGACATCGTTGCATCTTTCAGAGCTTGAGCCGCCACAAATTGTTTTGCTTTAATTCCTGCATGATCACCCATCATTTTTATCATTTCTGGATAACCAGGCGCATCATAATCAATCTCTAAAGGTAATTTTGCTATCAACTTTTTATCTTCTTTAGAAATAGTATCTAAACTCGATAATCCATTTTTGGCAACATACGAAGCAAATTTACGTGTAACGTTAGTTGCTACAAATTCTATTTTTTTATCTTTCGCTAAATCAACTAAAGATTTATAATCTGTTGCATAATTTTGCCATAATTTTGTTGCTGCCTGAAATTCTTTATCAGTCGTTTTACCTAACAAATAGTTGTTTAAATCTGTTTGTTGATGACGTTCAAACATCTCTGCACCAAGTGTCAAATTACCATTCTTCTTCTCATACAACGCTTTTGTAACTTGTAATTGCAACCAATGGTTAACTGCATTGTTGTGATATTCACCAAATAAGACAATATCGTAATTAGAAAGTTCGTTGATCATTTTATGAAACTCTACTTTCTTCTCTTTTTTATTATAAATTTGATAAATTTTAAGCTCTTGCGCATTTGCGACTATCGAGCTTACGAATAAGAAAGCACAAATAATTTTTTTCATCTTTGTTATTTAAATTAATTCTAAATTGTAACAAATTAACAAAAATCTCTACGAATAATAAAAATAAAATTCAACTACTATGAATAAAGTTCTTGAAATTCATCAACTAACTAAACGATTTGGCAGTTTTACTGCTGTAAATAACATCAGTTTTTCAGTAGAAAAAGGAAATGTTTATGGATTATTAGGTCCAAATGGAAGCGGAAAATCAACTACATTAGGAATGATTTTAAATGCAATAAACCCTACAGCTGGAAGTTGGAAATGGTTTGATCAAAATCCAGATAATAATTCGCTAAAACGAATTGGTGCAATTATCGAAAGTCCTAAGTTTTATCCTTATCTATCTGCTCAGAAAAATCTAGAAATTGTTGCAGATATCAAAGAAGCAAGTCATTCTAAAATTGATGAAAAGCTAGAATTGGTTGGATTAATTTCTCGTAAAAAAGATAAATTTCAACATTTTTCATTGGGAATGAAACAACGTTTGGCAATTGCTGCGGCGTTATTAAATGATCCTGAAGTTTTGATTTTAGATGAGCCTACAAATGGATTGGATCCACAAGGAATTATTCAGATCAGAGAATTGATTATTAAAATTGCAGAGCAAGGAACAACCATTATTTTGGCAAGTCATTTATTAGATGAGGTAGAAAAAGTTTGTTCGCATGTTGTGGTTCTTAACCAAGGAAAAATGTTGTACGCTGGTTCTGTAGATCAGATGAATTCTAGCTTTGGTAGCATTGTTGTTTCGGCTGCAAATATGGAAAGTTTAGAATATACGCTTAAAACACTTCCATTTATTTCGAAAGTTACACACGAAAATTCAAAATTATTGGCCGTTTTAACGGAAGAAAAAGATCCTGCAGACATCAATAAAATTCTTTTTGAACAGGGTATTGTCGTTAATCATTTGGTAAAACGAAAAGAATCTCTAGAACATCAATTTTTCCAATTAATTCAAAATCAAAACAACTAACTAATATGAAAAGATTATTTAACATCGAGTGGAACAAAATGTTCTACAACACGGGAACACGAATTTTTATCATTTTATATTTTGTGATGATTATTTTGATGGGAATTACATTGCCAAGTATCAAACCAAATATGAGTGGACAGGTTGTCGATTTTATCAAATTTGGTGCATTAGAATTTCCTGTAATTTGGCATAACATTGCTTGGTTAGTAGGTTTTGGTAAATTCTTTTTGGCAATTATTGTAATCAATAATATCTCTAACGAATATTCGTTTGGGACGTTTAAACAAAACACAATTGACGGTTTATCTAAAACCGAATTTTTTGGAACAAAATTATTAATGAATCTAATTCTAACTCTATTTTCTACATTTTTGGTAGCTGCTATTGTATTAGGTTTAGGCGCTTTTTTTAATGATAAATTAGATTTTTTTAATGGAATAGAATTTTTAGGAGGTTATTTTATAGAAATCTTTGCATACGTCGTATTTGCGATGTTTTTAACTTTTTTATTAAAGAAAAGTACATTTGCTATTCTATCTTTAATTGTCTTAAACATTGGAGAATCAATCTTAAAAGCTGTCGAATATTTTGCTAGATTTGGAAAAAATGAACCAATAGATTTAGAAAAAACCACTTTTTTCACCAACTATTTACCCTTAAATTCAAATTCAAAAATAATCGATTATCCACCAATAAGTATCACAAAATTAATGACAACGGGAAAACTATTTGATACATCAAATATTCAATGGGAATATTTAGCCATTAATGTTTTTTACATCATTTTATTCTTAGCCTTATCATTATTCATCATCAAGAAAAGAGATTTATAAAACATATTTTTATAATCAGAACTATAAAAGCCAGCAATATTGTTGGCTTTTATAGTTTCAAGTCAATTTATTCGATAAACCAATAAACAATTTCAGTTGTTTTTTTATCTTTGCAGTTATGCAAATGACAAATTTCGAAGAGCTAAAAGGGCTTTTAAAATCAGCACCAAAGAAAATTGCTATCCTTCCGCACAAAAATCCAGACGGAGATGCAATTGGATCTACATTGGCTATGTTTCATTATCTGAACAAATTAGGACATTCTTGTAACATTGTTTCACCAAATGATTTTCCTAAATTCTTAAAATGGATGCCATCGGCAAAAGAGATCGTTATTGCAGATTACAAACCAAAAGTTGCAGAAGCAATCATACATCAAGCTGATTTAATTTTTATTTTAGATTTTAATACAGTAAAACGAATTGACGATTTAGGAAACTGGGTTGAACGTTCTAATGCACCAAAAATATTAATAGACCATCACCGCGAACCTGATACGTTTGATTTTATGTATTCGGATATTGAGATGCCTGCAACATGCCAAATGGTTTACAATTTTATTGAAACCATGGACAATTTAGACTTAATTGACAAAGGCATTGCTGAGTGTATTTATACTGGTATTATGACAGATACAGGAGGTTTTCGTTTCAGAAATACATCATCAGACACACATCGTATTGTTGCAGAATTAATTGACAAAGGTGTAGAAGTAGATAAAGTAACTTCTTATGTTAACGATTCGCAAACACAAGGTCGTTTAAAATTATTATCATTAACGCTAAATAATCTTACATTTTTACCAGAACATCGTACAGCTTTTATGTTTCTTAAAAGAGAAGATCTATTAAAGAATGGTTTTCAGAAAGGTGATACAGAAGGTTTTGTAAACTATGGTTTAAGTGTAGAAAATTTTATATTTTCTGTTATTTTTATTGAAGATACACATCATAATTTTATAAAAATTTCGTTACGTTCTAAAGGTGATTTTGATGTAAACGAATTCTCTCGCAAATATTTTAATGGTGGAGGTCATATGAATGCTGCAGGAGGTCGTTCGGATTTAACTATGGAAGAAACAATAACTTACTTCCAATCATTATTACCAGAATATCAAGAAAAATTGGCTAATATTGTCATCTAAATGAAAAAAATTACCTTAGTTGCCTTCGCTGTACTTGCCTTGTCAAGCTGTGATAAAAAAGTAGTGCAATATCCTATTTCATATTCAAATGATGATTTTATGAAACGCTCTCAAGAACGTGGAAAACTTTTACACCAAGAAGAATTGCAATGGTTTGATGAGTACATAAAAACGTCTAACCAAAAATTTGTAAAAACAAGTTCTGGTTATTGGATTTCGAATTCAGG
>NZ_JAVXKG010000048.1:0-17495 GCF_036647415.1 Algoriella sp. | reverse complement strand
GCGCAGACATAGACAAAATAAACGCAGAGAATATAAGCGTTAAATTTTTCTTCATTTTTTAAATTATAGTGTTAATTAGTAACTAAATTAAAAAATATATTTTGAAGAAAAAAGTTGGATATTAAAAATTAAATCTATCTAGTTTTGAGAACTTAATCTATCAATTTAGTATAAAAAAGGTCAAGATTTCTCTTGACCAAATAGGAGTGTATTTCTTGTCTATCTATCTAAATCTTTATAAATTGTTCGGATGATACCATCTGATAAACCAATCTTTGGAACATGTATTTTTTTTGCGTGTGACCATTTTAATACATTGTTGTAAATTTCTAATGCATAAACAACTACATCGGCACGATCTGGTTTCATATTGAAATTTTGCATACGTTCTTCAGCTGTCATGGTTTGCATAATTTGATATTGTTTTTTTACATATAAACTACTCAAAGGCAAGCCTAATTTTACACCAGAATATTTGTAAACATGGTTAATATTTCCACCAGAACCAATTAATTCTATCTCTTCATTTTTTATATTTTCTTGCAGCCATTTTTTCATTTCATCAAATGTATGTGGCTCAACTTTATTTTCTAATAGACGAACTGTTCCAACTTCAAAAGATTTAGAAGTAAAAACTTTACCGTCTTTCAGCAAAGTTAATTCTGTGCTACCACCACCAACATCTACATATAAATATGTTTTTCCGTCATTTATAAAATCACCTAATTCTGTATTAAATAAAATTTCAGCTTCGGTTTTTCCGTTGATAATTTCGATATTAATTCCAGATCTTTTCTTTACCTTTTTTATAACATCTTTACCATTTAAAGCTTCGCGCATAGCGGATGTTGCATAAGCTTTATAAATTTCAATATCATAAACTTTCATCATCAATGCGTATGATTGCATGGCGTCACAAATTCGCTCTATGTTATTTTCGCATACAGAACCATCTATAAACACATCATGTCCCAATCGAATTGGCATGCGAACAATACTTGTTTTATTAAATATTGGTGCTTTTCCTTCTTCTTCGTAAACATAATTAATCAATAATCGCATGGCGTTAGAACCTATATCTATTGCCCCCAATTTTCTAATCTTCATTATCTTCGTCGTTTAATTTCTTAAAATAATCATAGGTTGTGTATTGCGACCTGTTTAGCGGTTGGTTATTTCTTTTATATTCTAACGCAGATTTAGCCGTTATTTGGCGACCTTTTACATTGTCATTAAAACTTAAATCGAATGTATCCATTACAATTTTTCTTAAATTTTGATCATAAATAGGACAAGCAACTTCTACGCGGCTGTCCAAGTTACGCTCCATCATATCAGCTGACGAAAGATAAACTTTGTCGTCACCAGCATTTTTGAACCAATAAATACGTGGATGTTCTAAAAATTTATCAATAACGCTAACACATTCGATATTTTCTGACATGCCTTTAACTCCTGGAATTAAAGAATTGATACCACGAATAACTAATCTTACTTTGACACCTTTTTGAGATGCTTTATAAAGTAAATCAATAATTTGTTTATCGCTAAAACTGTTTAATTTTAGATTGATTTCCGCAGGTAAACCAGCAAGTTGATTTTTAATTTCTTTCTTAATCATCTTTACAATTTTACGGCGCGTTCCGTAAGGTGAAACCAAAAGATGACTGTAACTTTGGTTTAAATAATTTGCTCCAAAAAATTTAAAAATTTGTTCAACTTCCTTCGTAATACCAGGATTGGTTGTGAAATATGTATAATCTGTGTAAATTTTTGCAGTACCTGCATGAAAGTTTCCTGTACTTATAAAAACATATTTTTCGGCAAGATGACCTTCAGGTTTACGTTCTATGTAACCAATTTTTGAATGTACTTTCAAACCCGGAACTCCAAAAATAACATTAACACCTGCTTCTTGTAATTTTCTTGACCACATGGCATTATTCGACTCGTCGAAACGTGCACGAAGTTCTAAAACTGCGGTTACTTCCTTACCATTCATCGCTGCATTTATCAAGGAATGCATCACTTGTGAATCTTTTGCAACACGGTAAATAGTGATTTTAATTTTGGTTACTTTAGGATCAATTGCTGCTTCGCGCAAAAATTTTAATAATAATGAATAATCATGATAAGGCGCCATCATCATTTCCTCTTTTTCTGTAAAAGCTTGGAAATAACTTTTGTATTTAAATGGACCTTTTAGCATAATTGGTTTAATCTTTTCGTAGGTTAAACCTTCTATATCAAAATGTGGAAAGCTCATCAAATCTCGTTTATTATGATATTTTCCTCCAGGATTTATACTATCGTAGTCATCTAAACGTAGTTTTTTCAGGAAAAATTTTAAGGTATCTGGCGCAATTTCCGAATCATAAACTAAACGAACAGGAACTCCTTTTTTACGATTTTCTAAACTGTGAATTACTTTTTCTAGTAAACTGTGTTCTAAATCATTATCAAAATCTAATTCGCTGTCACGTGTTATTTTTATAGAATGTGCTTCAATTTTTTCGAAGTCAAACATTTTAAAAATATCTTTTAAATGATAACGAATAATATCTTCAAGATACATAACATAGGTATTTCCGTCTTTATTTGGTAAAACAATAAAACGAGGAAATAAATGAGTTGGTACAATCAATAAAGCATATTGTATTTTGTCTTTTAACTGCATTTTTACAGCTAAATAAAATGAACCATCACGTAATGGAGGAGCTTTTTTGATATCGTCTAAAATAAAAACTCCGACAGTGTGTATAAATTCATTGTAAAAATATTCTGAAATAAATTCTATAAAATGTTCTGGAAGAGATTGATTATCTACAACAAATATTTTATACAATTCTAATTCCTTAAATAGTTGATTGTGTAATTCGTCGTATTGCTCGCGTTGTTGTCGAACAATTTCATTTATTTCTTCAATTAATTCTTCATCAGTCTGATCTGGAACAATATTTTGATATACTTTTTCGATATCTTTTAATTGAATTGAGCGTAAAATAGCTGAATAGCGAACAGAGTAAAACTCATCTAAATTGTTAGAATAGATTCCTAAAAAACGGATTCGGTCAATCAATGGAACAGTTTCATCAGAGGCTTCCTGTAAAACACGTGCATTAAATGATAACCAACTAATTTCTCTATTTATATATTTTTTCATTCGATTTCTTTCGGTAATATTATTTTCATGGTTTTACCTTTTTTGATTGTTTTCCAATTTGTAGAATCAAATTGTATCCAAGCAAATCCGGAAGTTGATAGGTTGTAAATCATTTCGCTGCCCAATTGATTTATTATATCAGTAAAAGCAGGATTGTGCCCAAAAATAAGAACATTTTGCAATTGATTATCTAATTTTCTGATCCAATTATCTAATAAATAATGAGAAAAGGTGTAAAGCTCTTCTTCGATTTCTATTTTTTGAGTAGAAAAAAGAATTGGACGCACAATTTCTGATGTTTCTTTTGAGCGAACAGCTTTACTGGTATAGATTTTATCAAATTTTAAATCATAATTATTTTGAAGAAAATGAGCTACTTTTTCTGTTTTATGAATTCCATTTTCTGTAATTGAGCGAAATTGATCTGAAACATTTTCATTCCAACAGCTTTTTGCGTGGCGCATTAAAAATAGATTTTTCATAAAGCAGTATTTTTTAATAAAAAATAGTAGTTAAATTTAATGATAATTCTCAAAAAAAATAACTACTACACTTATATTTTATAACGAAGGATTATATTTTGGCCTCATATAGTTTAAAATCTTCAACTAACCATTCAGGTAATTCTATAGATTTTCCTTGTTGCATATCAATCATCACTTGTGTACTTTTTCCAATAGCGTGAATTCCATTTTCACCTTTTCGGTTTGTGCTTGTGATAATATATTCAAATTCGAAACTTTTTGTACCGAATTTAGTTATACGTAAACCTACTTTTGGATTTATAGCTGTTAAGGTTAATTCTTTTTGATAATCACATTCTATATGTGCAATTACAAACATGTGTTTTGTCCAATCCCATTGCTTACTAACATCGAGCATATAATAAGCACGTCCGATTTGGAAGTACTCAAAGTAAAAAACATTATTTACATGACCAATTGGATCTAGATCGTTCCAACGAAGTTCTAATGGTTTGAAGAATTTAAAATTTTCTATACTCATTTTTAAGAAAGGTTTTTATGATTAATCTTCAGGATTTGGATCAATAAATTCGTATTTGTACAATTTTATTAACCAAAAGAAAACAGAAAATAAGATTGGTCCAAATATTATTCCGATGAATCCGAATAAATTAAGCCCGACTATGACACCAAAAATTGTAACCAAAGGATGAACATCTGCCATCTTTTTTTGTAAAACTAAACGAATAACATTGTCTGATAAGCCAACGACAACAAAACAGTAAATAAGTAAGCCAACGGCACTTCCTGTATCACCTTTTGCTAGAAGAAATAAGCCTAATGGAACATAGATTATAGCAGCACCAACAACAGGTAACATTGCTGCAAATATGGTTAATATAAACCATGTAAGAGCATCATCTACACCAAATATTAAGTACCCAATATAGGCAATTATTGCTTGAATAAAAGCTGTTAATGGCATTCCAACTGCATTAGAAATTACCAAATCTCTCAAATCTTTATTCATTCTTTTGAGATTATTGGTACGAATCGGAATATTTTTATAAAACCAATTTTCTAGATTTTGATGATTCATTAACATAAAGTATAAAATCAAAAAAGCAACTCCTAATTGTACAGTCATATCCATAGAAGCGTTTAGTGTTTTTTCTAATAATTTACCACCAACTTGTGTTATTTTTTCGATGTTTGTTGCGCTAAAAACATCAATATGAAATTTTGTTTGCAACATTTCTATAATTTTATTGACGTCAGTTTTTATTTGAGCAGTATCATTTAATAAAACTAAAACTTTGTTTGTTAGCATTTTAATTAATAAATACAATGGTCCAATAATAAAAACGGCACTACCAACCATTAATAAAATAACGCTTGTTAATTTGTTCCATTTTTTTGTTTTTAACATCCATTGTAATGGATTGTAAAGTAAAACATATAAGCATATTGCGCCTAAAAATCCAGGGAAAAAGCTTAATAAATTATTGGTAATTAATCCAAAAACAATTAAAATGATTAGGATAAAAGCAATTTGCAGAAGCACATTGTTCGATAGGTAATGTTTGTTTGTATTCATAGGTTTTTCTTATCGTTTTATTCAGTGTAAAATAGATCAATCAAAATCAATGCTAAAAATGAATGATTTTTTTTAACTTTTATTAATATACAATATTATTGCTTTTTCTTTTCTAATTTTAACAGTTGATTAAAATTTTATTCATGAAAAAGATAGTAGGTTTTACATTGTTGTGTTTTACGATGTTTGTTAGTGCGCAAAAACAAGATAAAGTAGTATTGGTGATTCACGGTGGAGCTGGTACAATTCTGAAAAAGAATATGACCCTTGAAAAAGAAAAGGCGTATAAAAATGCACTGACAGAATCTCTACAAAAAGGTTATGCTGTGATAAAAAATGGAGGAAAAAGTGAAGACGCAGTTATTGAAGCCATAAAAGTCATGGAGAATTCTCCTTTGTTTAATGCAGGAAAAGGAGCGGTTTTTACACATGAAGGAAAAAATGAAATGGATGCATCGTTGATGATTGGAAAAACAATGGAAGCTGGAGCAGTAGCTGGTGTTACAACGATTAAAAATCCAATATTAGCAGCAAAAGCCGTGCTTAGTAATTCATCTCACGTTATGATGATGGGAAAAGGAGCAGAGGAATTTGCAACAAAACAAGGTTTAGAAATTGTAGATCCAAGTTATTTTAGAACAGAAGATCGTTGGAATTCTTTGCAAAAAGTTTTAGAAAAAGACAAAGAAAAAATGGAATTAGATCATGATGCTAAAAATACACAAGCATACGTGCCGTTCAATTTTGTTGATGAAAAATTCGGAACAGTAGGAGCAGTTGCATTAGATAATAAAGGAAATATTTCTGCAGGAACTTCAACTGGAGGAATGACAAATAAGCGTTATGGTAGAGTTGGAGATTCTCCAATTATTGGGGCTGGAACTTATGCAAACAATGAAGTTGGAATATCTTGTACAGGTTGGGGCGAATATTTTATAAAAGCTATTGCTGCTTATGATGTTGCTGCACTTATCAAATACAAAGAAATTTCTTCGGAGGAAGCTGGTAAAGAAGTAATCAGAAAAATTGGTGAAATGGGCGGAGATGGCGGAATGATTATTTTAAATAAAAATGGCGAAGCAAGTTTTCCTTTTAATACAGCAGGAATGTATCGTGGAAGTATTACAGCATCTGGGAAGGTATTTATCGAAATTTATCAATAAATTTGAAAACAGAATTTTATAAAAAGAAAGATTAACTCATGATAAAACAATTATTACTTACACTTACAATTGCTTGTTCTTCATTTGCAACGGCACAAGTAACCTCTATGATTGATGCTAAAAATGTAGACGCATCTACCAAAATTTATGGAATGGCTTCTTTATCAGATGAAGCAAAAACATATAATAAATACAATTTTAGTTTAGAAAATTCGACAGCTATACAATTCGCAAAACCATTGTTAGAATATGGCTATCAATCTTCAAATATGCAGGCGCAAGACAATGGATTTATGGTTTATATGGTAAAAGACAAAAAAGTTGTAGATCAATGGTTAATCAATCCAATGTTTTACAATGTTTTTAGAGATGGTATTGCGTATACGTACGATGCAGATAAATTAGCCGTAATTGCAGATAAATATCCACTTATTTTTTCAGAAGATAAGCGTCAATATAAAAATGAGAAAGATTACCAAAAACAACGTCAAGCTTTATTTGCTGATCCATATAATTTGATTATAACTGAACCAGATTTTACTTACGAAGGTTATTTTGAAGTACAATTTCCAAAGAACGAACAATATAAAAATGTAGAAGCTGTAGATGCCTATTTACGTCCGATAGTAGAAAAATTAACAAAAAAGAAATTTGAAGTAAGTTATTCTTTATCAGAGAAAAATATTATGGATCGTAATCAATTTACAATGACAATTGCAAGTGAAGAAAATGTCTATAAAAAAATAAAACTAGACAATTTACAGAAAGGTAATTGGCAATCATTAACTTACGAAGCAATTATTTATAGAAAAACAAATTAATAAAAAATATAAGGTTCTTGAAAAAACAAGAACCTTTTTTTTGTCCCAAAAGAGTTGTAATTTCAATCTTTTATCAACATTAATATGAATTCAAATTTTTATAAAATATTACAACAATCAAAGGCCAATCAATCTATCATAGCGATTTATAATGATGCGGGCGGAGATAATTTTTGGGCAGGTTATATTCTTGATTTTAATGAAGAATATTTTACAATGCAACATATTTCGAAATATGGACACAAAGATGGAATTCTGATGGAACCATTTTTCAAGATTAACCGTATTGATGTAGATGATTATTGCAAATGTTTGAATTATTTGAAAGAACATTATCACGAGTTAGACGAAGAAAAAAACATACAATTAACTGCAACAAGCGAAGAAAATTGGATGACTCAAATTTTGAATGAATTGAATGACGAAACAGATTATGTTACACGTATTCAATTAAACAATGATAGTCGATTTTCTGGTTTTATAAGAAATGTTACCGAAGATGATTTCGAGTTAAAATGTGTTGGTACAGAAGGTACTGACGAAGGTTCTTTATATTTCAAAATAGATGATATTTCATCAATTAGAGTGAATGATTTAGAAGCCCGACGTAGACATTTATTGTACAATTATCGTCGTTCTATCGATTTTTTTGATGAATAGCTTTTAAAAATAATAATTAAAATAAAACCAAAAAAGCTCAGGAAAATCCCTGAGCTTTTATATTTATGATTAAAAATAATCTTATCCATTTACTGCTTCCACGTTGTCTACAACATCTGGCAACATTTGTTTTAAAATTCCTTCAATACCATTTTTCAATGTAGCTGTAGAAGATGGGCATCCCGAACATGCACCTTGCAATAACATTTTTGCAGTACGTGTTTCTTCGTCAAATTCTATCAACTCAATATTTCCACCATCATTTGCAACAGCAGGTTGTACATATTCATCTAAAATAGCTTTTATTTGTTGCTCTACAGTAGAAAATTCTTCAGCAGATTTTATAACAACATGTTCTGGCGCTTCTGTTGTAAATTCATAAAATTCTTCAAAAACCGGACCTCCAGCTTGTAAATAATTCGTAATAAATGAACGAACATCCATCATCCAAAGTGACCATTCTTCTGAATCATTTTTTGTTATCGAAATATAATTATCGACAATAAAAACTTCTTCTATAAAAGAATATTCTTGATAAAGTGCAACTGCTAATGGAACACCTGCAGCTTTATCTTTAGATTTTATTTCGATGATTTCTGGCGCTAACATTGTGTTAGAAACAAATTTCATCACAGCAGGATTTGGCGTCATTTCTGCATAAATAGAAACTGGCGCTTTTTTCATTGGTGCAAGAATTGCATTTTCTTCTAAATGATCGTTGATGATTTCTTTCAAATCTTCTACAACATCAGCCCAATCAATTCCATCAATCTTTTCAATTGCTACAAAATTAGCTGTAATAAAGATTTTATTGATAAATGGTATAGTTAATAAAACTTGTGCTAATGGAGATTCGGCAGCAGTAGAATCTTTGTCAAATTCTACACCACCTTGTGTTAAAGTTACGTCACAGACGAACTTCATCACATTATTATTTGGGGTAATTTCTTCTTGTACTCTCATAATAATACAAAAATACGCCATAAAAATGTATCTTTAGCATCAGAATTATAGATTTTATTATGGCGATTATAAAAGAATTAAATGGACACGCTCCAAAGTTTGGTAATAACTGTTTTTTAGCAGATAATGCGGTTGTTGTAGGTGAAGTAGAAATGGGCGATGATTGTTCTATTTGGTTTTCGGCAGTGGTGCGAGGCGATGTACATTTTATAAAAATGGGAAATAAAGTAAATATTCAGGATAATGCAACAATACATGCAACGTATCAAAAATCACCAACAATTATTGGAAATAATGTATCAGTAGGGCATAATGCGATTGTACATGGTTGTACAATACACGATAATGTTTTGATTGGAATGGGAGCAATTGTAATGGATGATTGTATTGTTGAGTCTAATTCCTTGATTGCTGCTGGTGCTATTTTAACTAAAGGAACGCATGTAAAAGAGGGCGAATTATGGGCTGGAATTCCTGCAAAAA
The DNA here is from genome assembly GCF_036647415.1 of Algoriella sp. Lineage (NCBI taxonomy): Bacteria > Pseudomonadati > Bacteroidota > Flavobacteriia > Flavobacteriales > Weeksellaceae > Algoriella > Algoriella sp. Next base: position 8,181 of record NZ_JAVXKG010000048.1, on the reverse strand, counting down.
AAATAAAAGATGTACCACAAAGCTTGAAAGAAGGCGAGATAGAGCGTATCGCAAATAATTATTTGATGTATAGTAGTTGGTATAAATAAATTAAAATGAATTTTACTTTTGAATTGTTACATAAGATTGATAATGTCTTGAATGATGAAATAGATGTTATTGTTAATTTATTAGAAGATAAATCTAAATATCATGTAACATTTGTAACGTATATACGCGCTAAAGAAATTTTCGAAGAAAATGGATTCTCCTTGTTTTCTAATACAATTTTTATTGAAAAATTAACTGAAGAAGAGATTCAAAAATCATTGAAATATGTAATTGATGAACTTATTTATCAATCTATTTTCTATCCAATAAATTCACAATCAATTAAAAAGATTAATAAAAAATATTCTTTAGAACAAGAAATAAAATAATACATCATTCAAAAAAAATAACAAAATGAACTATTTTAAAATCCTATTTTTACTTTTAATATCAAATTCAGTTTTCTCACAAACCAAGAGTTTTATTGATTTACCGTATGTAGAAACTACTGTAAAAGTTGATACACTTGTAATTCCTGACAGAATTTATTTAACAATTGTAATTTCCGAAAAAGATACAAAAGGAAAAATTTCTGTTGAAGAATTGGAGAAAAGAATGGCGAATAAATTGACTTCGATAGGAATTGATTTGTCAAAACAGTTATCATTAAATGATTTGTCAAGTAATTTCAAAAAATACTTTTTAAAACAACAAGAAGTACTAAAGGCAAAATCATATACTTTATTGGTTTATGATGCAAAAACAGCAGGAAAAGTCATTGTTGAACTTGAAAATACAGAAATTTCTAATGTTTTTCTTGAAAAAACTGAATATTCGAAAATTGAGCAATTGAAATTAGAACTAAAATCAAAAGCAATTTTGAAAGCTAAAATTAATGCTAAATTTATGACGGAGCCTCTTGGTCAAAAAGTAGGAAAAGTAATATTTATATCAGATAATAATAATGTTTCAAATTCTTTTTCTGGTCAAGTTGCAGGCTTACAGATTCGTGGTATGAATGCTTTTAAGGAAAGTAAATTTGAACCGCTTGATATTGAATTTCAAAAAATAAAAGTTGAAACAGAGCTAAATGCTAAATTTATAATAGAATAAAATAATATATCCAAAACAAAAAAAGCAGTACAATTATAAAAAATGTACTGCTTTTTGTATAGATAAAATTGTTTTTTTACACTTCATCAAAAAATTCTGCAACATAACGTTCTGCATCCAAAGCTGCCGAACATCCAGAACCAGCCGCTGTAATAGCTTGTCTGTAAACAGAATCTTGCACATCTCCTGCTGCAAAAACACCAGGAATATTTGTTTTGTACGAACGATCTTGCGTGATTAAATATCCCGTTTCGTCCATATCCAATTTTCCTTTGAATAAATCTGTATTCGGTTTATGTCCAATCGCGATGAAAACTCCATCAACGATTAATTCTTTTTCTTCATTAGAAATATTATTGATGATTTTTGCTTTTTCTACAACATTATTTCCTTCTAAACCAATCAATTCATGGTTATATAAAACTTCTAAATTATGTGTGTTCTCAACACGTTGTATCATCGCTTTAGACGCGCGCATTTCATCTTTACGAACCAATAAATACACTTTTCTACAAAGTTTTGCTAAATATGTCGCTTCTTCAGCAGCCGTATCGCCACCTCCAACTACAGCAACATCTTTACCACGGTAAAAGAAACCATCGCAAGTTGCACAAGCCGAAACTCCGCTACCAGCATATTTTGTTTCATCTGGTAAACCTAAATATTTTGCCGTTGCACCAGTCGAAATAATGATAGAACGTGCTTCGTATGTACCAATATTTGATTTTACAGTATGTACATCACCTTCTTTTTCTCCAAAAATAACTTCTGTTACATATTCGTATTTTATTTCTGTCCCAAAACGCTCTGCTTGTTTTTGTAAATCCGCCATCAATTCTGGTCCAGTTACCGCTTCTGGATAACCTGGAAAATTCTCAACATCGGTTGTTGTTGTTAATTGTCCACCTGGCTCCATTCCTGTTAAAATTAACGGGTTCATGTTTGCACGAGCAGCGTAAATACCGGCTGTAAAACCAGCAGGTCCAGAACCTATGATGATAACATCTCTTACATTATTTTCCATTGTGTGATTTTATTTTTTACAAATTTAGTTAATCTTATTTAGTTTGTCTTGTTTACGAATTATTATAGATTGATAATCTTATAAATTAATTCGATTAATAATTGACTTGACGTCACATTTCCTGTCGAACCAACACCTTTTCCTTTCATATCATATTCTCGGATAAAAGAGATAATTCGCGTTGCTTTTTTCAGTGGATAATTACTCGCGGCCGTTACCATTCCTTGTACAAAGAAAGGATTAATTCCCAATACTTTTGCCAAATTTTGTTTTGATTTATCTGCCGTTATGTGAACTTGAATAATATTGGTAAATAGATTGAAAATCGTGGTAATTGAGACAACGTACGGATTATCTTTCGGGTTTTTCTCAAAATATTTGATGATTTTAAAAGCCTTTTCGATGTTCTTTGTTTCGATGGCGTTTCTCAGCTCAAAAACATTGTAATCTTTACTAATTCCGATGTTTTCTTCGATATGATGAGGCGTAATGATTTTTTCTGCACCAACAATTGTGAATAATTTCTCCAATTCATTGTTCAATCGTGATAAATCTGCACCAACATAATCAGTCAAAAGAAATTTTGCTTTTGGTTCAATTTTGAATTGACTCGCCGCAACTTTTTGCTCTATCCAAACAGGAATTTCACTTTCATAAATCTTTTTGAATTCATGATAATAACCCTTTTCATTCAGAACTTTGTAGATTTTTTTGCGCTTATCAAGTGAATTTCCTTTGTAATTGATGATTAAAACTGTTGATTCTTGCACTTGATTCACATACATTTCGAGCTGATCGATTGTTCTACTCAAATGTTGCGCTTCTTTTACAATGACTACAGCTTTTTCTGCACCCATCGGATATTGACGCGCCATTCCTATTAATTGTCCAATTTCTACATCTTGTCCGTAAACTATTGTTTGGTTAAAACCTTTTTCTTCTTCTGGTAAAATACTCTCTTCCAACAAATCAGTTACCTGATCGATGAAAAACGGTTCGTCGCCCGCCAAGAAGTAAATCGGTTTATAGTTTTTGTTTTTTATATCTTTGATTAAAGATTCTACAGGACTCATACAATGACTGAATTAGTGCAATTAAATTTTCCCGAAAATTACCAAATAAGATTGAAACAAGCCCAAGATAAATTGTATATCTTTTGCATGATTAGAAAAAATTGGATGATTTATACGCCCGAAGAGTGGGTACGACAACATGTGCTGAAGTTTTTGGTAGATGAATTAGGTTATTCAACTTCTGCAATTGCCTTGGAAGTTATAATCCCAATCAACGGAATGCGAAAACGTGCCGATATTGTGGTTTATCAGCAAGAAAAACCTTTTATTATGGTAGAATGTAAGGCGCCGCATATTGCAATTAATCAAGCAACTTTCGACCAAATTGCGCGTTATAATATTGTCTTAGGAAGCAACTATTTGATGGTAACAAATGGTCTTGATCACTTTTATTGTATGATGGATTTTGTCCAAAAACGTTACAATTTCTTGAAAGAGTTACCGAAGAAAGTGGTAATTTGACAATTAGCTAATTAGCAAATGTGTAAATTTGTTAATAACATACTGTCATTCTGAATTCGTTTCAGAATCGTATAAATTAGATGAGATGCTGAAATAAATTCAGCAGGACAATAATTCGTCAATTCGTGTGATTTTTTAGTAATGATACTTCAATAAACTCAGTACAAGAATGAATAAAAATTGTATCGAGAATAGATTTTTTACGTTATTGAGATTTTACCACCCCGATGAGGTTTCGAAATAAGTTAGCTTAGTAAAAGACGTATTCAAATTAGTGAAGTTGTATATTTATTAAATTAAAAAACTAATATGTTAAATCCTTCAAGAAGAAATAGAAATATAGGGACTACTAAACAAGGTTTGGGGCAGAATAATAAATTAACTATTTCTACACCTTATGGTAATTATCAATCTTTTTTTGAAAAACTTACTGATTATAAAAAGGAGATTCGAATTATCAATAATCATGAGTTTGTATTTGTTGTGGAAAAAACACGAGAGAACTCTGTTCATACTTGTTCAATAAATGATATTGTGAAAGTTATTTCAAATATACCTGTTGAGGATTATGGAGATTTAAAATTTATAGTTTTGAGACAACCAAAGCGAAAGGAGCAAATTATTTCGAGTGTCTGGGGGAGATTAATTTATTTATATGAATTCGAGAAAGAAGATTTTCCTGCTATTATTTTAGAATCTATTGATAAAGATTCACGATTGATTTGGAGTAAAAAACTATCAGTTGACGAACGAAAAGAATTTGAAAGACTTAAAAATGATGGACATATATTTGAAGAAAATAATAAATATTTTACATCTAAAATAGAATCTGAATTTGCAAGAAATACTCAGTTATATAGAACATTATTACATGAGTTTGGACATTATGTGCATTATTTAGAACAAGTAGAAAAACTAGGTCATGAGGATGAAAAAATTGATGAATGGGAGAAACGAAATGATATTCATGTAAATCTTCCGAAAGAGGAAAAAGAAAAGTTCGCGAATAATTATGCAGATAAAATAAAATCGGAGCTGATTAAAAAAGGAGTGATACCATTTAAACCATTATAATAAACAACAAAAACCACTCTAACTAGAGTGGCTTTTTACATTACTAAAAATCTTTATCTAAAAAAGTTTATGTTTTATATCCAAGTTACAACGCCTGTTTCGACATCGTAGTTTGCACCAACTATTTTTATTTTACCTTCTTTTTCTAAGGTGTTTAATGTCGTACTTTGATTACGAATATCTTCTATAGTTTGTTTTACATTTTGGTGATTCAATCTTTCTAATAAATCTGCATTTTTAGAAGAACGTTCTTCGCCGTCTTGGATAATTTCTTCGATAATTGGATTGAAATGATCAACCAAATGACATAAATTATTCATTCCCGTTGTGTGAATTGCAGCAGCATCTAATCCACCTTTTAATGCACCACATTTTGTGTGTCCTAAGACAACAATTAGTTTAGAACCAGCTACATTTGTTCCGAATTCCATCGATCCTAAAATATCTTGATTAACGAAGTTACCCGCAATTCGTACACTAAAAATATCGCCTAAACCTTGGTCAAAAATAAGCTCGGCAGAAGTACGGCTATCAATACAACTTAAAACAACTGCAAACGGCCATTGTCCTTCTCTTGTATCATTTACTTGCGAAAGCAAATCTCTATTCGCTTTTAGGTTTTGTACAAATCTTGAATTTCCTTCCTTTAAAAATTCTAATGCTTTCTCTGGAGTTATAGTTGATTGAGTTTCTGATGTATGTGTTTTCATTATATTTAATTTAATTGTGTGTGTTTTAATTTTAAAAAATGTTTTTTCTGATTAATGCGCTCCAGCTACTAATACATAGCCAAAGAATTCTCGGAAAGATGGTGGATTATCGACTGTTCCACGTTCGGAAATCAGTCGAATATTGATGTTGTTATTTTTTGCTTTAACTTTAAATTCATCTAAATATTCAATAATATCATAATCCAAAATTCTTGTTTTACGAACATCTAGTTCAAGATTAGAACCAGGTTTCAAACCATCTAATTCTTTTACAATTGCACCTCGGTTAACAAAAGTTACCTCTTCGGCGAAGTTCATGTGAAATACATTTCCTTCTTTTACCAACATTACGTGCGAGTTGTTGTACGATTTGATTAACGAAACCACTACACCAACTACCAAACCGATAATGATACCTTTTAATAAATCAGTAGTTAAAATTGCAACAACAGTAACTACAAAAGGAACTAATTGATCTTTTCCTAGTTTTTTCATGTCCAAAAATTGTTTTGGATTCCCTAATTTGTATCCAATAACTAATAAAACTGCTGCTAAAACTGCATTCGGAATTAAGTTAAGAAACATCGGAATAGAGATAACACTTACCAATAATAATGCACCGTGTGTAATTGTAGAAAGTTTAGAAACTCCACCGCTCATTGCATTTGCAGACGAACGCACAATAACTTGTGTTACAGGTAAACCACCTATAAAACCAGATAAAGAGTTACCAACACCTTGTGCTATTAATTCGCGATTTGTTGGTGTTTGACGTTTTAATGGGTCTAATTTATCTGTCGCTTCTACTGATAATAAAGATTCTAAAGACGCTACAATTGCAATAGTAAAGGCAACTTGCCAAACCATTGGATTTGTTAATCCGTTTGCAAAATCAGGAAAAGTAAATTGTCCTATAAAATCTGTAACGCTTTCTGGTACAGGAACTTTTACTAATAAGTTTTCGTCAATAGCAAAAACATCATGGTTAGAACCTCCAATTGTTAATTGATAGACAATACCAACTAAAACGGCTACTAATGAACCTGGTAATAATTTGAAAAAGTTAGATTTTTTGGCTAAAATATTATCCCAAACAATTAAGATTAATAATGAAACAGCTGTTATAATAATTGCTCCAGGAGTGATAAAATCTAAACTAAAATCACCTAAACTAAATTTTTCTGTGTAGCCTAAAGCTAAAGGAATTTGTTTTAAAAATATAGAGATACCAATGGCACACAACATACCTTTGATAACCGATGAGGGAAAATAATATCCGATAACTCCGGCTTTCAGAATACCTAATAATATCTGAAAAATACCTGCAATTACTACAGCTACTAAGAATAATTCATAAGCGCCTAAATCTGTTATTGCATTCAATACAATAACAACTAAGCCTGCTGCTGGTCCTGAAACACCAATTGGCGATTTAGAAATTAAACCAACTACAATACCACCAACGATACCGGCAATAATACCAGAAAATACCGGCGCACCACTAGCTAAGGCAACACCTAAACATAAAGGTAATGCAACGAAAAAGACAACAATACTCGCAGGTATGTCCTTTTTCCAATTTTGAAAAAGATTCATAAAGAATTTTAAATAATTTATTTAATATTGAAAAATAATAGCTAAACAATCCTTATTCCAAAATAGGAAGGATGAGTTTAACAAATGATAAATTGATATTAAATAAATTCGGGAGGTGGTGTAGTTACCCCATTATTTGTTGAGGTATAGTTATTCGAATGGTAATAACTAGAAAAAGATTTTTGTTTTGCATCAAAAAAAGTAAATAAATTGATTTGATGAAAATATTGAATTTTTTCTGTAATTTCTTTTGAAGAATTATTTTTTTGATTGTTTTCTTCTTCTGTAGAAGTTTGAGAGAATAAAGCTTTTGATTCGTTTTTATCCGAATCATGTTTTGCTTTTTCTTCTAATTTTATAGTATAATCAATATACCCAGCAAGCCCCTGAAGGTTCGTAGAGAACATCAAAAGCATCGAGAAAAATATTCCGACAATATGTTTTACTAGGTAGTTATTCATTTCCGACAAAAATATAAGTTTAATTTTAAATAGAAAACAGAAAAAATAATTTTTAATAAATATTTATCATTTTATTTTATTACGTTAATGAAATATTAAAAAAATATGAAATATGTAAAAATGGTTTTTTAATGATAAAATCTAATCCAAAGGTACCTGTTGTGCATTTTGAATTAAAATTCGTCAGTTCGAGTGATTTTTATAAATGACACTTCGATAAACTCAATACAAGAATGAATAAAAATTGTATCGAGAATAGAATTTTATCTCCTAAAACCTTTTTTTTCGATACAAATTCTTACAGAATTCTACTCGAATTAACGGTTTTATTACTAAAATTATCAAAATACATAATTAGATACAAAGGTACAATAACGTGTTTTATACATCATTTTATTTTATAAAGCCTAATAATATTTATTGATTTTAAGTATCATAGTTAAGCGTTAATATTATCATAAATCATTTTTTGTCCATTTTATTAACAATAAATTTGCAAAAAGTTTAAATTTTGAAAAAGTATATAAGTGTAATGTTTTTGTTAGCTGTATTTGTAACAGTTTTCGGACAAGGAAAAAATAATAAAGGTAAATTTTATGTTTATTGGGGATGGAATCACGCACAATACAATAAATCAG
>NZ_JAVXKG010000047.1:0-17659 GCF_036647415.1 Algoriella sp. | reverse complement strand
TTTTAGTATAAATAGATGCACCTAAACCAAAAGGCGTGTCATTTGCAATTTTTAGCGCTTCTTCTGCATCTTTAACTTTCCAAATACAAACTACTGGACCAAAAATTTCTTCGTCATAGGCTTTCATTCCTGGTTTTATTTCTGTTAGAATGGTTGGCTCTAAAAAGAATCCATCACGATCAATTCGTTTACCTCCAGAAACAATTTTCGCACCTTTTTCTACTGATTGATTAACTTGATCAAGTAATTTTACTAAAGCAGTTTCCGAACTTACAGGTCCCATATTAGTATCTGCTTGCGTAGGATCTCCAACTTTCATGTTGTTTACATAAGCTGTAATTTGCTTCAAATATTCATCGTAAATACCTTCTTGTACAATAATGCGTTTTGATGAGGTACAAGCTTGTCCTGCATTGCGTAAACGACCATTTATTGTACCATTCATTACTTTTTCGATGTCTGCATCGTCTAAAACAATCATAGGATCAGATCCTCCTAATTCTAAAACAGAAGGTTTCACATTTTTACCTGCCAAACTTGCAACTTGCGCACCTGCAGCCTCGGAACCAGTAAGAGAAACACCTACAATTTTAGGATTTTCTACAATAGAATCTGTGTCTTTTCCTGAAACCAATAGATTTTTGTACAAACCTTTTGGTGCACCAGCTGCGGTAAACATTTCTTCGAAAGCGATACCACATTGCGGAATGTTAGATGCTGTTTTTAGAACAACCGTATTTCCTGCCATAATGTGTGGACCAGCAAAACGCGCAATTTGTGAAAAAGGAAAGTTCCATGGCATTACACCTAACAAAACTCCAATTGGTTCAGAAACCACATAAGCAGTACCTTTTTCCGTTTCTAATTGCGTATCAGCTAAAAATTCCGCAGCATTATCTGCATAATACTCGATGATATTTGCACTGTATTCAACTTCGATTTCACTTTCTGATAATGGTTTTCCCATTTCGGTTGTGATTAACGCTGCTAAACGAGATTTTTGGACACGCATTTCATTTGCAACACGTTTTATAATAGCTTTTCGTTCTTCGAAAGATTCGAATCGCCATGTTTGATATAATTCGTGTGCTTCGTCTATATATTGATTGATTTCGTCGCTTGTATAGGCTTGAAATTCTTTTTCGATTTTTCCTGTAGCAGGATTTAATGTTCTGATTGAACTTGCCATTTTTGACTTATATTTTGTATTACAAATTTGTATCAATTCTCGTTCCTAACAAAGCTTTTAGTATAAATAAAACTAATCTTAATTAAAGAATTGATTGATTGTTTAGATAATTAGAGATAAAAAAAAGGAATTGAGCTTTCAATTCCTTTTTTGATATATTTTAAATAAAATTTATTTGATTAGAATGGAAGATTGTCATCGTCATTCATTGAGCTGGTAAATTCGTTACCGAAATCACCAAAAGCATCTGAAGGATTAATCGCTGATAAATTCATTGCACTGCTCATTTCTTGTGAATTTCCATCATTCATCGCACTCTGAATTTCGAAATCGCTACCGTAATTTGTTTCTAAATCGGTAAATTTAGCTTGTTCGTTAATAAAGCGTAAACGTACATTTTCTAATGCACCATTACGGTGTTTTGCAATAATAAATTCTGCTTGACCAGCACAAGGTTCGCTTTCATCATCCCAATATTCTAGTTTATAATATTCTGGACGGTAGATAAATGATACAATATCGGCATCTTGTTCTATGGCACCAGATTCACGTAAATCCGAAAGTAAAGGTCTTTTACTTCCTCCACGTGTTTCTACCGAACGCGATAACTGTGATAAGGCAATAACAGGAATACTTAATTCTTTTGCAATTGCTTTTAATGATCGAGAAATCATAGAGATTTCTTGTTCACGGTTTCCATTTGCTTTTCCACCAGCAGTCATTAATTGCAAGTAGTCAATTAAAATCATTTTTACACCATGTTGAGAAACTAAACGACGAGCTTTTGCTCTTAAATCAAAAATAGATAGAGCAGGAGTGTCATCAATATAAAGTGGTGCGTTTTCTAAACCTTTTACTTTTGTGTAAAGTTGTTTCCATTCATGATCGGCTAATTTTGCCTTACGTAATTTTTCACCAGGGATTCCTGTTTCACCGGAAATCATACGTGTAATTAACTGAACAGAAGACATCTCTAAAGAAAATACTGCAACAGGAATATTACGATCTACAGCCATATTTTTCGCCATAGATAATATAAATGCAGTTTTTCCCATACCAGGACGAGCAGCTAAAATAATCAAATCAGATTCTTGCCAGCCTGCAGTAATTTTATCAATTTCGGTAAAACCAGAAGCTAAACCACTCATACCTTCTTTGGTAGATTGTGCTTTAATTTTATCGATAGCTTCGGTTACCAAAGTTTTTGCTTCAGAATAACTACGTTTGATACCACCTTCTGTAATTTCGAATAATTTACTTTCTGAATAATCTAATAAATCAAAAACATCGGCTGTATCATCATAAGATTTTTCGATAACTTGATTTGATATTTCGATTAATCGACGTAAAATATATTTTTCTTGTATTACGCGTGCATAATATTCGATATGCGCAGAAGATGATATTTTCTGTGTTAATTGAATCAGGTAATAATCTCCTCCAACACGATCTAGTTTTCCTTCACTTTTTAATTCATTCGAAACCGTTAATAAATCAATAGGTTCTGAGTCATTAAATAATTTTTGAATAACAGTATAAATCGCTTGATGTTCTGGACGATAAAAAACTTGAGGAGTTAGAATGTCAATTACTTCATCTAAACCTTTTTTGTCAATCATCATCGCACCAAGTACAGCTTGCTCTAAATCAACAGCTTGAGGAGGAAGTTTTCCTTTCTCTAAACCAATGACATTGCGAGTGTTAGCTGATTGTTCGGGATTATAATTTGCCTGTTCCATAAGAGGTTCAAAATTAGGATAAAAAAACGAGATATAAAATTGCTTATATCTCGTTTTATTTTTATATATTTTACAATAACTATTATTGTAAAATTGGTGTTATCCTGAATATTCTCCGAAATTAATGAAACGTTCTTGACGTTGTGTTTGTAATTCTTTAGGAGATAATTTTTTTAATTCATTATACGTTTCTAACACTTTATTTTTTAGGTTAGTATACGCAACTTCTGGCTTGTAATGCGCCCCACCAAGTGGTTCTTTGATAATGTCTTCAATTAATCCTAATTCTAACATATCTGTACCAGTTAATTTCATTTGAGATGCAGCTTGCTCTTTGTAATCCCAACTTCTCCATAAGATTGTAGAACAGTTTTCGGGTGAAATTACAGAATACCAGGTGTTTTCTAACATGAAAACTTTGTTACCAACACCAATACCTAATGCTCCACCAGAGGCTCCTTCACCAATAACAATTGTGATGATAGGAACGGTAAGTTTCAACATTTCGTAGATGTTTTTTGCAATAGCTTCACCTTGTCCGCGTTCTTCTGCTTCTAAACCAGGATATGCACCAGGAGTGTCGACTAAAGTTAAGACAGGAATGTTAAATTTTTCGGCTAATTTCATTAGACGCAAAGCTTTGCGGTAACCATCAGGATTTGACATTCCGAAACGACGATATTGTCTTTCTTTTGTGTTTTTTCCTTTTTGTTGTCCAATAATCATAAAAGATTGACCATTGATTTTTCCAATTCCTCCAACCATTGCTTTGTCATCTGCAAACGTTCTATCTCCATGAATTTCGATAAAAGTATTGTCTGTAATCGCGTAAGCGTAGTCTAAAGTATAAGGGCGAGAAGGGTGACGAGATAATTGTACACGTTGCCATGGTGTTAGACTACCATAGATTTCCTTCTTTTTATTTTCAATTGCAATTTCAATTTCAACACAAGCTTGTTTGATATTAACTCCGCTTCCTTCACCAACTATTTGACAGCTTTGTAACTGTTCTTCTAAATTTTTGATAGGTTGTTCAAATTCTAAATATTCCATACAAAAGTGTTTGTTCAATCCAACAAATATAGAAAAGGTTTTTAAGCCAATTATAATAAATGTCGAATGTTTTTTAGATTTTTTTATAATTAATTTGATTCCAAAAGATAAAAAACGTCTATCCAGAGAATAGACGTTTTATTTATTTTAAAATTAAATTACATTTTTTCTATAATCATTGCAGATGCACCACCACCACCATTACAGATAGCTGCACCACCAATTTTAGCGCCATTTTGTTCTAAAACATTCAATAAAGTAACTAAAATTCTTGATCCAGAATTTCCTAGTGGATGACCAATAGAAACTGCACCACCGTTTACATTTATTTTGTTAGCGTCTAAGTTTAATAATTTTGTATTCACGATTCCGACAACAGAAAATGCCTCGTTAAATTCCCAAAAATCAACATCTGTACCAGCAATATTTGCTTTTTCTAGTACTTTTTCTACTGCTTTTGCAGGTGCAGTTGTAAATCTTTCTGGTTCGTGAGCAGCGTCAGCATAAGCAACGATTTTTGCAAGTGGTTTTAGACCTAATTCGTTTGCTTTGTCTAATGACATTAATACTAATGCAGAAGCACCGTCGTTAATTGTAGATGCATTTGCAGCAGTTACAGTACCATCTTTTGTAAAAACAGCTCTTAAACCAGGAACTTTATCAAAGTTTACATTTTTATATTCTTCATCTTCTTTAAAAATGATTGGATCACCTTTGCGTTGAGGAATTTCGACAGGTACTACTTCATTATCAAATTTACCAGCTTGCCATGCTGCAGCCGATTTTTTGTATGAGTTGATAGCGAATTCATCTTGCTCCTCACGAGAAATGTTGTTTTCTTTTGCACATAAATCTCCAAAAGTTCCCATCATTTCTTTGCTATAGTAGTCTTGTAAACCGTCATTTACAATTCCGTCTAATAAAACTGTATTTCCGTATTTATTTCCAGTTCTCATGTTTGGAGAATAAAAAGGAACCATAGACATGTTTTCCATTCCTCCGGCAACTACAACGTCAGCATCACCTAAACGTATAGCTTGTGTAGCAAACATAACAGCTTTCATACCAGAAGCACATACTTTATTTACTGTAGTAGCAGGAACTGTATTTGGAATACCAGCTTTTATCATAGCTTGTTTTGCAGGAGCCTGACCAACGCCAGCTTGTAAAACATTACCCATATATACTTCATCAACCAAAGAGGCATCTAGGTTAATCTTATCTAAAGCGCCTTTTATAGCTGTTGCACCTAAATCTGTAGCAGGAACTGTAGATAAGCTTCCTAAAAATGATCCCATTGCTGTACGAACAGCTGAAACAATAACGACTTCTTTCATTTAATTGTGATTTGTTGTTTTATAATTTTCTTAAAATGCAAGATATAAAAAATATGAATGTGTTAATTAAATCTAATTTTTAATGAATATTTGATTTTATTGCATTCTATATATAGATAATTCGTTTTTTTTATCAAAATGATAATTATATTTGACTCAATCATTTTTATAATGATGATAAAGGAAAAATGTTGAAGATGAAAACAAGATTGTTTGTAAGTTTTTGGTTGATAGGAATTTTAATAACTAATGCACAAATATTTGATAAAAAGTATTTTAATGAAGTTTTAGATACATTAACATCAAATTCTTTTGCTGGAAGAGGATATGTGGAAGATGGAATGAATAAAGCAGGCGATTATTTGCAAAATGAATTTAAGAAAAATGGTTTAAAATCATTTTCAGATAATTATGCTCAGAGTTTTACATTTCCAATTAATATAATCAAAAATGCAACCTTAAAAATTGATGGTAAAGAATTGAAATATGGAACAGATTTTATTGTAAAGCCAAGTTCTCGATCAGTTTCAGAGTCTAAGCTCGCATTTTATACTTTGAATACTAAAGAATATTTAGAATCATTTCAATCCAAAGAAAAGACGAAAAATTTTATTATAAAAGATGATAAATTACAAAAGGCAAAAAATATTATTTTGCCTCCTTTAGCTACAGATGTAGATTCTATCAAGAAGTATTACAAGCAATGGGCAAATATTTATGAGAAAAATGAACCAGAAAATCGTGCAATTTTTAGATTTACTTCCGATAAATTGACGTCTAGTCTTAGTCAACGCCAATCAACAATTTCAGAATTTATTATTTCGGACAAATATTATTCGAAAAATATGAAGATGAATGATTTTTCTATCAAAACAGAATTAAATCCTTCATTCTTGGCAAAAAATATAATTGGTTATTTAGACGGAAAAAATAATGATAGCGTTGTGGTAATTTCTGCACATTACGATCATTTGGGGAAAGTAGGAACTACAATTTTCCCTGGTGCGAGCGATAATGCAAGCGGAACAGCGATGTTGATGAGTTTGATAAAATATTATTCAGAAAATAAACCTGAATACAAAACTGTTTTTATGGCATTTGCTGGTGAAGAAGCTGGTATTTTAGGCGCAGATTATTATGTAAATCATCCACTTTTTGATTTGAAACAAATCAAGTTTTTGGTAAATTTAGATATTATGGGCGCAGGAGACCAAGGGATTCAGGTGGTAAATGGAAAAATTTTTCAGAAAAAATATAATGATTTAGTCAAAATTAATTCGAAAAATAATTATTTGAAAGAAGTCAAAATTCGTGGAGAATCCTGTAATTCTGATCATTGTCCTTTTTATATGAAAGGAGTTCCGTCGTTTTTTATTTATACGTTAGGAGGGAAAGGATACTATCATGACCCGAATGATAAAGTAGAAAATTTAAATTTGGATTATTCGCCAAAAGTTTTTAACTTGTTGAAAGATTTTATAAATAGTTTATAAAAAAAATAATCCGTTCTAAAAGAACGGATTACTAACCAACCTAAACTACTATAAAAAACTCTAAAAAGTAAACGAGAGTACGAGTTAATTCAACTTCATGATCCATTTCATCTTACTCGTTTGGTACTCTGTATTACTATCTATGAATAAATTATTTGACACTGCAAATGTCCAACTTTTTTGTCTGAAATGAAGAAATGATAAAAGGTTTTATCTATTACAATGATAGTTAAAAACTATCAGAAATATTTGTTTTCGTTTATGTTGTTGATTTGTATTGTATTACAATGAAACAATAATGCATTTTAGAATATCGTAAAAAACCTTAATTTAACATAAGGTTAACAATGTAATAAAGAAGAAAATCACTTAAAGTTGAATTTTATCGGTTTAAAACTCAACTTTAAACGATAAATTATTTAAAGTTGTTTAATATATTTACAAACTTTGAACCAAATTTATTGAAATGAAATATTTACTAAGTGTTTTTTTTATTGCCACTTCTTTATGTGTTGATGCGCAAAAAGTTAATCCAAATGAAATTCGTGTTAAAATTTATGATACAATTCTGAAAGATATTTACAAGCAGAATTTAGCCTATCCAAATAAACAAATTGTGATAGATCCTACAATAAATAAATTTCAGGATTATAAGATGGATGAATTCGGACTGAAATTGGATTCGGTGAAATATGAAAAAGATTTTAAGTTCTGTGGAAAATCTTCTCCGTTCAAATGTGTTGAGAAAATAGAAATTGATCGTTTTACTTTAACCAATGTTTATAAAAATCATGAAGATGCATTATATCCCGATTTTTATGGTATTTACGCGCCAATAGATCAGTGGTATAATCTTATTTATTTTGCAGCTGTTAGTCATTTTGAACAAGCAAAGTCGTTTCAATTTAGTTTATTAATTCCAGTTCGTAATGTACGAATGAAGAATAAAATAATGAAAGAACAATTTTATTTTTATCAGTTTACTATAGATGAGAAATTTAAGATAATTAACTTCGAAAAATTATTTTTAAAACCATAAAATATTCTGTTATAATTTTGTAAATTAGCATGATACAATTAATTATTAATTTTATCATCGATGTTAAATGTTGGTTCTTATATTGACGAACTTATCCAATTATCTAAAGGTAATCTTAGGATTTGCCGTATGAATTGGTGGCTGCTTAAGTATGAAGACCAGTTTAGACAAGCGATTGATGAAACAACGTGTAAAAAATGGCAAAGATGGTTTTATAACGAAGAACATCCTTTTCCATGTGTTTGTCCTAGACGAGAAAAGTTATGTGTTTTTATAGACTTGTATCGTGAATTGGATAGGTTGACACAAGTACAACGAATGGAGCAATTTTTTGAAGATTATTTTCAACGTTTTCAGTTGATAAAAGATTCATCAGATTTACTAAGAAATTGGATGAGTGAAATTAGACCAACCATTTCTTCTATTTATTTGTTATTAGACAAAAATGATAATTTAAAAATACGTTTTTATAATTCTGATTCTATTTTGGAGGTTAATATTAATAAAAACGATTATAAATACACCTTACTTTGTTTGGACGTTTTTAACTACAACATGTACGTAAAAGGCATGTAAAAAAGAAAAGAGAGTTGACTAGTCAACTCTCTTTTCGTATGAAATAAATAGATTAAATATGGTTTATTTTATTAAACCAATTTCTCTTAAACGCTGTGTTAAAAAATCTCCAGCTGTAATATCTTCGTATTGTTTTGGATTATTTTCGTCAATACAGTCCTCTAAAACAGATAAATCCATTTCAGAAACTGGATGCATAAAGAAAGGAATAGAGAAACGTGAAGATCCCCATAATTCGCGATCTGGATTAACTACACGGTGAATAGTCGATTTTAAACGATTATTTGTATGACGAGATAACATATCTCCAACATTAATTACTAATTCATCATCTTCTGCAATAGCATCAACCCAAGTACCATCGTGACGTTGTACTTGTAATCCGCGACCTTGCGCACCCATTAACAATGTAATCAAATTGATATCGCCGTGTGCACCTGCACGTACAGCACCTTCTTTAGGTTCTTCTGTAATTGGTGGATAGTGAATAGCTCTTAAAATTGAGTTTCCGTTTTTTACTTTATCATCAAAATAAAATTCGTTCAAACCTAAGAAAATTGCTAAAGCACGTAAAACGTAAACGCCAGTTTTTTCTAATTGTTTGTACGTTTCTTCTCCATATTCTGTAAAAGCTGGTACTTCTGTTACCGAAATATTTTCAGGATAATTGTATTTTGCTTTTTCTTCTTCTGAAACATATTGTCCAAAATGCCAAAATTCTTTCAAATCACCAACTTTGCTTCCTTTTGCATGTTCGTTTCCGAAAGCTGTGTATCCGCGTTGTCCACCAATACCTTCTACAATATAACTTTGTTTTGTTTCTGTAGGTAAAGCGTAAAATTGGCGAACGCTATTGTATAAATTATCGACTAACTCATCTGATAAGAAATGTCCTTTCAAAGCAACAAATCCAATTTCTTCGTAAGCTTTTCCAATTTCGTTGACAAATTTTTGTTTTCTTGCTGGATCTTCAGATAAAAAATCGGCAAGATTAACTGATGGTATTCCGTTTTGTGACATTTGTTTGTACTATTTAGTTATAAATGTTCTGCAAATGTAGCTAAACATTTCTTTTGTGAATAATTTTGTTGATAACTTTTTAATCAAACTATTGTATTGAATAAATAAAGAGTGATTTAAATGTTTTTATTAATTATTTTATTGATATATAGTATTTTAATTATTTGTTTCAAGAAAATGTAAAACTCTAATAATATAGATTATTTTGATTAATTATAATTTGTTGATAGTTAATGATTATAGTTTTACGTTTGTATTTAAGTTATCTTTAATTAATTAGAGTTTGTACTTATGAGAAAATATTTATTACTTTTTTTTCTTCTTTTTAATTATACTTTTTTATTTAGTCAACAAAAAATAAAAACTCCTTTAGTCTATTTACAATGTAAAAAAATAGATGATAAAAGTTCTGATGAATTGTTGAATTGTTTTAAAATTAATTTTAAGAAAGATTTTTATAAAATGATTGGTACCGAATTAAGATCAAGAAATATTATGACGAATTATCATATGAAAGCAATTTTTTTGCTTGTTTTTGATATAAATGGTGTTATTTCGATTTCTGAGTTTGAAGGAAGTGAGGATACAAAAGATATTCTCGAAAAATCATTAATTAGATTAAATGAGAGAATTTTTATAGGTAGACATAAGATAATACCAGCTAAAGACAATAATGGAAATTTTGTTGAAATGAAAGTTAAAATACCTTTTCAATACATGTTTGTAAGAAGTTAGATTTTTAAAGAAAATCCTCCATTCATTTAGAACGGAGGTTATTTTTCAATCTTCTTTGGATCCATCATCAGCCATTCGTACCATTTTTGGAGTAAAAGTAGCAACAACGTCTACTAAATCTTGTTGCGCATTCATCACTTCATGGATGTCTTTGTAAGCCATTGGCGCTTCATCTTTTCCACTACCAATTAATGTAATTCCAAAATCATTCAAATAATCATTAATCTTATTTTGTGATAATGATTTGATAGCTTGTGTCCGGCTCATCTGACGTCCAGCTCCGTGAGAAGCAGAATTTATAGAGTTTTCTTCTCCGTTTCCACGAACTAAAAAACCTGGAGCTGTCATAGAACCCGGAATAATTCCCATCACATCTTTGGAGGCTGGTGTAGCGCCTTTTCTGTGCACAATAACTTCTTCGTTGTTGTAGATTTCTTTCCAAGCAAAATTATGATGATTTTCTATTTTAGCTAAAACTTCAGCACCCAATTCTTTTGTAATTTTTTGATGTATGATTTCGTGACAAGCCGAAGCGTATTCACCTGCCAAATTCATTGCTAACCAATATTCTTGTCCAGCTTCTGAGTCTAAATCTAAGTAGGCTAAATTTTTTGCATTATACGGAAGTTTACAAATATCTTTTGCAATTTTAGTATAATGACCTGCAATTGTAGCGCCAAAACCTCTCGATCCAGAATGTGTTAATAAAGCTAAATATGAACCTTTTTTGATGTTTAATTTTTTATCATCTTCTTTAAAATCGATTAAACCAAATTCTACAAAATGATTTCCACCACCAGAAGAACCTAATTGTGACCAAGCTTTATCTTTCAGATTGTTGATAAATGAGTTTGTCTCAAATTTTGAATCATCTAAAACGTGATGTTCTGCTTTGTATTTTCCATGAAATCCATGTCCTGCACCAAATTTTGTGTTTTTCATCAAGGTTTCTTTTAAAATATCATGATGTTCAAAATAATGTGAAGCAGGTAAATCGTATATAGAAAGTGCCATTCTACAGCCGATATCTACACCAACTCCGTACGGAATTATTGCATTTTTTGTAGCCAAAACACCACCAATTGGCAAGCCATAACCTTGATGCGCATCGGGCATTAAAGCACCTGCAACTGTTACAGGTAATTGCATCGCAATTTTCATTTGGTTTAGTGCACCATCTTCAATTTTTTCTATTCCATATATTTTAAACTCTTTTGGATTTTCATTTAATGGAATTATCTCTTCGTCAATTTTAGGTAAATGAATACCATTAATAAAAGCTTCAGCCAGCGATTTGAAAATTTTATCTTCCGTGAAATCTTGTGGAGAAGACATGACTTGTGCATATTTATCAAGCATTTCAGCTTTTGTAAAGCCAGTTCTTTTTTTATTGATTTTTAAAGCAATTCCTAAAATTTCGTTTTCAGGATAACCAATTTCGATTAAACTATTTCCATTAATTGGTTTATTTTGAGTTGTATTATTCATATAATTTTGTTCTTAAGTTGATTAAAAATTTCTCGATTTTTGAATAATCGATTTCATCTTTTAATTGCGTCATTTTAGCTAATTTTTCAATTTCTTTTTGAAGATTATTAGCCATTTTTATAACTTCTTCATAAGTGAAATCACCATTTTTTATTGATAGTAATTCTTCACGATCATCTATTCGTTTTACATTAAGATGTCCAGTTTCTAGCAATTCTTTCGCAACTTTTAGCAAACGAATGGTGTGCATCATGTTTTTGCTGTCATAATTTTTACCATGTTCAATATTTGTTGTGTATCGGTCTTCGTTTCTCAATTCCATCCATTCCCAATATTCGATATATTGTTTACAATAAGTTGAGTATTCATCTTTCAAGAACGTGAAATAAGCAACAGGTTTTTCATTTTCGGGAACTTCACTTAATCGAACATCATCATTAGAATCATTTTTGATAATTCCTTTATAATTCAAATTTTCATTGTAATAAAGCGCAAATAAATCCTTTGTATGATTGATTTTGCTTAAGCCACAATATTCTTGTTTGAGTAAATTATCTGTAAGCCAATTTTTGATTGATATAGTTTTATTTTCGATAATAATAAAACAGAAATCTAAAACCGTTTTTCTTTTTTTATCTATCGGGTTAAGAAATTTTTTATTTAATCCTTTTGCTTTTTTAATTTGACTTAACGCATATCCAACAAATGTTTTTTCGATATTATTTGTAACAAAATCTTTATAATTTAGTTCATTCATCAAATCTGATTTTTGCAGTACAAATTCATCTGGTGTTGCAAGAATTTCCAAACAACTTGGATTATTTTTTAATAATAGTTCTATAAAACGTCCAATTTCGTAATACACAATATCATTTGTTTCGTTGCTAATTTGTGGCTGATAGTCTAAACTATAAAATTCTTTTTTTGGTAAATAAAAAACTCCACGAATATCGGTATCCGAATTTTTAGTCGCCAAATTATAGGCTTTACTTCCGCTTATACATTCAAATAAAATCAAGTTTTGATTTTTTAGATCTTCTATAGTTAGTTTCATTTTGCAATTGTTTTTCTCATTAAGATTTTGTAGCTTATGGTTGATTTAATCTTGAATATGATGAAATATATACTTTTCTTCTTTAGTTTTCTAATTGTTAATATTATGAGTGCTCAAACAGTATTTGTTACAAAATATGCTAGTCAAGCCGAGATTAAAATTTTTGTTGTCAATTATGAAAGTCAAGCCGATTTAAAAGTTTATAAAGCAAAGTATCAAAGTCAAGCTGATAGCAATAGTGGTAAATGGTTTTTTACTAAATATGCTAGTCAGGCAAAAAATAAAATTTACTTTGTATCGTATGCCAGTCAAGCAGATCTTAAAATATACTATGTAAATGCTAGTCGAGCAGGCTGGAGAAATGAAAATAAAAAATACTTACTTAAGTAGCTCTTATGCTCCAATTATTTTTAAGAAAAAATCATCAATTCGTTTTTTATCAAATTCTATTTTAGGAAGAAATTCTGTTTTGGATTTCAGATTTTCATTCAATTCAATAATCCAATTGATTAATTCAGTATCTTTTGAAATTAGAAAACTTTCGTCAACTGTATATTTTAATTTCAAATAATCTTTAATTTTCGCTGAAATTGATTCATTTTTAATTAAATAATCAAGCTTTTTGAATTCCATTGGCGGAAGTGTTTTTTCTTCAATAATCCATTTCGCAGCTAAAACCGAACGTAAAGCATAAAATAAGTTTTTTAAATTTAATTTATTTGAATGTTCAATTTCAATCAATTTTCTTGTTGTAATTCCCAAATAATGTCGAGCAACTTTTTGTGGATTGAATTGTGATTCAGCCAAATCAAAAAGCTCTTTTTCAAATGCTTCATTTATTATATAATGAATCGGAGATTGTAAATATTCAAGAATACTTGCGTTTGATTTTAGCATTAGTCGTAAAACTTTTTGTATATCCCATGCCTTAAAATCTAATTCATTTTCTATCTCGAAATCGATAAAATCATCTATTTCATTTATCTTTAAATAATCTTCAACTCTTCGTTTGTATATAAAACGAACATCGTAATCGCTGTCTGTAGAAGGGAAGCCCCAAGCGCGACTTCCAGATTCTACTGCAAATAGAATATCTATTTTGTGTTCGTTTTCTATTGTTTTTAATTTATCTATTATAGTTGATTTCATTTCGTAAACATTGTTTTTAATTCATTCAATACATTTGATCCTCCAGAAATTGAGATTTCACCTACTTTATCTGCAATTTTTTCGATGTATTCCATCTCTTTCAATTTCCATAAAGTTTCGTTTTCTTCCATCAATTTAGCTGTGTTTAGCAAACTTCTTGTCGAAGCTGTTTCTTCACGACGCATGATAGAATTTGCTTGAGCCGTTTTTTCGGCAATCAAAACACGGTTCATAATTTCTCTTATTTCACCTGGTAAAATGATATCTTTCATTCCAGTTTCTTTCAATTTCAAACCAATTTCAGCAAACTGATTTTGATATTTTTGCATGATATAATCCGAAACCGAATTTTTATCTGACATCAATTCATCAAAATTCATATTTCCAATAAATTCTCTCAAACCTAATTGAATCGCTTGATAAATCATTTTTTCGAAATCTTTGTTCGCTTGATAAGCTTTTATTAAATCAATTATTTGATAATTTACCATAAAATTGATTCGCAATTGAGCTTTATCTTTTGTCAAGATTTCTTGTCCAGAAATTTCGATTGTTTGTGGACGCATATCGTATGTTACAACTGAAATTTTTGTTTCGTTGTTATAAAAATACAAGTCGCCAGCTTTTACAACTTGATCAAATTTGTTGTCTTTGAATAAAATTCCTTCGAAATATGGCGAAACCGAAATGATACGAATAGCACCAGATTTTCTCAAAATATCGATTTCTCGTTTTGATAAATTCTTGATTTCGTCTGTTGAATTCAAATCAAATTTCATCGTTTTTAATTGAGTTGAATTTTTCCAAATCATTATATTTTTATTGTAAAATGAATCGTGAAATTGATTGTTTTTGTACACAATCAATACTTCGTTGTGCAACACTTCGATAAAATCGACCATTTCTTTCAATGTTTCATTTTCTAAAATCATTGAATGAAATTTCGAATCGATAATTTCGTTTATATCAAATTTTTCGATGTTTTTATTGAATAAAATCCAATAATTTCCTTTTGTGTAAATGTTTTTTACTTCGTTATTTTTTATTGCTAAACCGATTTCTTGGTTGTTGATTGCTAATTTTTTCATGTCTATATTTTTTATAGGTTTTTATTATTTTTGTCATTCTGAGCCTGTCGAAGAATATATTATATGGCTCTGAAACGAGTTCAGAATGATGATTTGTTATATTTTTTTAGATTTCTCCTTTGTCGAAATGACAAGTAATTAATTGTCATTCTGACTTTATAGAAGAATCTTTTTCTATTGTTTTTTTAATTAAAAAAGCTAAATTATTTTCCTTTTTCAAAACGGAATTGGATGTTTGAAAAGCTTATTTTGAGATTTATTTTAATTCATTCGTTCAAAAAAAAATAGTTTTAAATCGAATAATTAAGTTGAAAATCAATCATCTTTCAAAGAATCTAATTCAGGTTTTAAGCAAGTTTTTGATCTTATTTCAAATTCATTTCTACGAAATAAATTCTCCATTCGAAAAGAAAACTTTTTAGCTTTTTGTTTCTAATGGTACCCTTTCGGGCGATAAACAGATTAAAAGTCTGTTTGATTACTCTAACCACTGAGTTATTTCAGCCAAAGACTGAAAGTAGGATTCGAACCTACGACCCATCAATTATGGTAATTTTAATTATTCAGAATAGAAGTAATGAAACATTTTCTACTACAATGCTATACTGAAACATTTGTCAAGGAATAATTAAAATTATTTGGTTGTTAAACCTTTGACAAAGTTGGAGTAGAAGAGTGCGAATGATTTGCGTAGTATAAATTATTTTGAAATTATTTTATAAATAATTGATTTTAAATTAAATAAAACTGTAAATAATTATAGTTTTTCTTGAATTTAAATTTCCTACGCAAATAGATTGCGTAGTTGTAGGCGAATTCGTAATATTAAACAAATAAATTTGCTATGGCAACGAATAAAATTGCATTAATTCGGTATCAAACAATTGATAAATGTTTGCAAAATCAGTTCAGGAAATGGACTTTAGAAGATTTGATAGAGAAAGTTTCTGAAGCGTTGTACGAGTATGAGGGAATAACTTCGGGTGTTTCGAAACGTACGATACAAGGCGATATACAAGTGATGCGTAGTGAAAAATTGGGTTATAATGCGCCAATTGTTGTGGTTGATAGGAAATATTACGAATATGAGGATACAGAATTTTCGATTCATAATTCGCCAGTTTCTTCTGCGGATTTAGATAAAATGAAAGAAGTAATTTCGGTAATGAAACAACTGAATGGTTTCAATTATTTTGATGATATGAACGAGATTATTACGCGTTTGGAGAATAATCTTTCTAAAAAAAATCCACAACAAACAAATTATATTCAGTTTGAAGAAAATCCTTTATTGAAAGGTTTGGAACATCTAAATCGTTTGTATCAAGCAATTGTGAAAAAACAAGCGTTATTGATTTCTTATCAATCATTTCAATCAAAAAAGCAAGAACCTATGCAGGCGATTTATTATCCTTATTTGCTGAAAGAGTACCGTAATCGCTGGTTTTTGTTGGTTAAATCGCGTAAAAATAAAGTGCTTTATACGTTGGCATTAGATAGAATTGTAGAGTTTTATGAATTAGCAAATGAGCCTTTTGTTGATGCGCCAGAATTGGATTTTGATCGTTATTATGAAAATGTTTTGGGTGTGACGAAAACGCTAAAAGATAGGGAGCAACGTGTGGTTTTTAGAGTCACGAATAAATTAGCACCGTATGTTGTGACAAAACCGATTCATGCGACACAAAAATTATTGGAAGAAACAGAGAATGGAACATTGTTTTCGATAGATGTGATTCATAATTTTGAATTAGAACGAGAGTTTTTAGGTTTTGGTGAAGAAATAGAAATACTTGCGCCACGATTATTGAAAAGAAATATAAAACGAAGACTTGAGAAAGCAGTAGAATTTTACAAGAAATAAAAAAAGAGTTTCAATATTGAAACTCTTTTTTTATGTTTTAAGTAGAAGTTAGTCTCCTAACATTCCACCAATTATTGAATTTACGATTCCTAAAACTACACCAAACAATAATGCGTACCAAAAACCATCTACATGAAAACTGTCTCCCATTATTGCACTTGCTAATAAAATAATTATAGCCGTTATTACAAACGAAAATAAACCTAAAGTTAAGATTGTTACAGGTATACTGATAAATGATAAAATAGGTCTTACAACAGCATTTAAAAGTCCGATAACTAATGCTACAAGGATTGCAGAAACATAACCTTTAATAGATACACCTGGTAAAATGTTTGCTAATCCAAAAACGACTAATGCTGAGACCAAAAGATTAATAATAAAGCTCATAATATTTTTTTAAGATTGTTAATTAATAGAATGGGTGCAAAAGTTCTGCCAAATTAAATTTTTCATGTAATTTATATTCATTTTTTTTAAAATAATAGAAAATAAAAAAGCTCAGATAAACTCTGAGCTTTTAAAAAATATTTTATTTTTTCGATTATAATTGCTCGAAAAGGTATTTCATATTTACTTCCTTATCAATAATTATAGCTAATTCGTCAACGTGTACACGTTTTTGCTCCATTGTGTCACGGAAACGTAAAGTAACCGAATTATCGTCTAAAGAATCGTGGTCAACTGTAATACAAATCGGTGTTCCGATTGCATCCATACGGCGATAGCGTTTTCCGATAGAATCTTTTTCTTCGTACGTTACATTGTAATCTAAACGTAAATTTTTCAAGATTTTTTCTGCAAATTCTGGTAAACCATCTTTTTTTACTAATGG
>NZ_JAVXKG010000046.1:0-19543 GCF_036647415.1 Algoriella sp. | reverse complement strand
TAAGTATTTAACAAAAAAAATATTAGCTAAAATACTGTTTATATTACATGTATAACATTACTTAAGTTCAACTACAACAATACTTTTTCCGTTAACGAAAACATTTTCATAGTAATACTCAATAATGAATCCAAAATTTAAAGAAATAGAAAAGCAAATAAAGAAAACACATAAATTTGCTTTTACTCCTAAATATAAAACAGAATTTCATACTCAACTTTCTGACAAAGCTTTTTTTGCAATTACGAATCAAACTTTTGAAAAATTAGATTGGGATATAGTTTATGTAGATGAGTATTCTATTGAAGCAAAACGAAAAGTCAAAAGTCTAGGAATGACTCAGTATACCGAATCTATAATTGTGTCTTATAAATATGGAAATATAATGGTAAAAAGTGAGTCACTTGGAAATGAAATATGGGATAATGGACGAAATTCGAAAAGAGTTCACCTATTTATATATATCTTCCATGATATTGAAAAAAATTATAATCGAGAAGAACTAAAACAACTAGAAAAAGAACAAGAATCAAAAGATAATTGGGATAACTATCAAATTCCTACAGAATTACCAAAACCAAAATCTGTACGAAACCAAAATATAATTTTTCCAATCCTAGTAGCAATTATCACTTCTATTTTATTAGCATTTATAATCGCTAAAATTTCATTAACAGGAAAATACATTATCTTCTTATTTGAATTTCTTATTGGTTTAGCTTTAGCTTTTTCATTAAAATTAGGAATCAAATTAGGAAATTTCACAGATTATAATAAATTAAGAAACATATTAATTGGATCAATATTAATCTTTTTCATTGGAAATCAACTATTCCAATATTATTTTATCTTAGCTGAAAACGATTTTGTACGAATTGATTTTTTTGAATTTATGAAAATTAAACTTGAACAAGGTTTAATAATTAAAAGTTTAAATGTAGGAAGTATTGGTTTAATAATTAGTTGGATTCTTCAACTAGGTTTAACCTTTATATTTGGTTATTTAAACCTTACACGATTTTTAATCTCTTATGTTGTAAAAAGAATTCCTACAGAAGTAATTGATTTTGCATTTTTCCATTTTATAAAAGGTAAAACTGAACAACAAGTTAGAGCTGAATTAGCATCTTTAAACTGGTCAGATGAACAAAATCAAAATGAAGTTTTTGAAGCTCTTGATGGAATTCAAGGTAACAACGAAATGAACAGAACAGTATAAAACATTCTTTATATCAGAAACATCATAACTATAACCCATTGTGTATTTTGAATTAAAATTCGTCAGTTCGAGTGATTTTTAGAAATGATACTTCGATAAACTCAGTACAAGATATCGAGAATAGAATTTTATCTTCTAAAACCTTGTTTGACGGTTTAATTGTTAAAATTAGCAAAATGCACAACGGATTAACTATAATATAATGATGATATTTATTTTTTAATGAAAAATCTAAATAAATACTTATTTATTAGTTAACATCAAATATAGAAGCTACTTTTTACGTTTACAGTAAAATAGGTTTAACATCAAAATAATTTATTATAATTTTGATTCATTAGATCAATTTGACTAAAAAAAATCAAATATGTTAAAAAATATTGCCTTAATTACATTATTGGTTTCTGGAATCTCTTTTGCACAAAAATCAGAAACACAAAAAAACAAACTATTAGGAAATCCTACTTTTGTGGAAGAATCGATGCAAAAAGCGAATATAAGAATGTCTCAAATCGTGAATTATGAGTTAGAATATTATACAAAATCAAACTATAATAGCGAAGGTAATCCGACAAAAAGAGAGTATTTTAATGAAGCTGGAGAACGTACTTTTTCGGAATCTTTCAATTATAATGAAGTAGGAAAAATAATTTCGAGAGAAATGAAAAGTGAAGATGAAAGTTTAGTTTTTAATTTTGATTACGAATATACAACAGAAGATTACAGTATTACAAAAAGTGAAAATGATGTAAATGTTTCGAAAACAACTTATAAATTAGACAACAATCAAAATATTATTTACGAAAAAGAGATTAATTTATTAGAAGATAATGAAGTATTTGTCGAAAAAAAATATGATTATCAGAATGATTTCTTAGTAAAAACTTCTGTCAAATACAACCAAGGTTCTTATACCTTAGATTATAAAAATGATGCAAAAGGAAATCCTACAGAAGAACTTTACATAGACAAGAATAACAAATTGATTAATAAATATATAAGAAAATTTGACACGAACAATAATATCATAGAAGAATCTACTTTTGGAGCAGATGGAAAATTGACAAATGTATCCACAATAAAGTATCAATATGATGACAAAAAGAATTGGACAAAACGAACTCAATACGCAAGTAAAATAGATCAACCAATTTCTAATACAACAAGAACAATACGTTATTAAAATTATAAAGAGTCAAAATATTTGGCTCTTTTTTTGATTGTTTAAACAAAAGTGACTAAATTAAAGAATATTAACCCTTTAATTCCTTTTATTATGATTAAAGATATACAAGAATTCAATCAATTATTTCAGTTGTATCAAAAAAATGATCGCTACAATTTATATATTCATGATTTTCCGAAAGATGAATTTATACAGCGGTTTTTTAATGATGAAGTAGAAGATTTATATCTTGAATATTTTGATTTAGATACTAGGTTAGATAAAAAAATAACGAATTATCGCGCAAATTTCTCTGACTTTTTTTCGATAGATAATTTAGCCTCAATTCAGTTAAAATCTACTTCTGGCTACTTTTATGCACACGATTTTTATTTTATGACAGAAAATGACACATTCATTTTCAATTATATTCACCGCAATTTTTTATCAGAATTATTAGATATTTTACTTTCCGAATTAGATTGTAATTTCATCAGTCGTCTAAAAACAGAATTATTAATTAATCTCGAATTTGAATAATTTATTGTTAAACTTCATTCAACGACATCTGATGTCTTATCAATAATTTTTATTTGTTTCAAACTGAAACGATATGAATTTTGATAGAATTAATGAAAAACTAAGCATTTTAGCTGATGCTGCGAAGTACGATGTTTCATGCTCATCAAGTGGTAGTGATAGGAAAAATACAAAAAATGGTATAGGAAATGGTCACATTTCGGGTATTTGTCATTCATTTACAGAAGATGGGCGCTGTGTTTCATTACTCAAAATTTTATTGACCAATCATTGTATTTTCGATTGTTCTTTTTGTGTTTCCAGAAAAAGTAACGATGTAAAACGTGCTGCTTTCACAGTGCAGGAAGTAGTCGATTTGACGATTAATTTTTATCGAAGAAATTATATAGAAGGTTTATTTTTAAGTTCTGGAATTTTCAAAAATGCTGATTTTACAATGGAACGGCTGTTACTTATTGCAAAAAAATTACGATTAGAAGAAAATTACAACGGATATATTCATTTAAAAACGATTCCAGGAGCAAGTCCAGAGTTGTTAAAAGAAGCTGGTTTATATGCCGACAGAATGTCTATAAATCTTGAAATGCCAACCGAAGAAGGTTTGAAACTGGTTGCTCCAGATAAATCACATGAAGATGTAAAAAAACCATTGAATTTCATTAATCAACAAATGACCGTTTTCAAATCTGAACGAAAATTAATAAAATCAACACCAATATTTGTTCCAGCAGGACAATCTACCCAAATGGTAATTGGCGCAACGCCAGAAAATGATATGCAAATAATGCATACTGCAAACCAATATTACAAAGATTATAACTTAAAACGCGTCTATTATTCGGGCTATATCCCAATTAATCATGATGATAAACTTTTACCGTCAATAGGAACTCAACCGCCTCTTTTACGAGAAAATAGATTGTATCAGACAGATTGGTTAATGCGTTTTTATAAATTTGATGTGAATGAGATTCTTAATCATCAAAACCCGCATCTTGATACAGATATTGATCCAAAATTAAGTTATGCTTTGCGAAATTTACACCTTTATCCTATCGATATTAATATGGCAGATTATCGCATGATTTTACGAATTCCTGGTATTGGTGTACAATCTGCAAAGAAAATTGTTGCAGCACGTAAATTCGAGAAAATATATTCTTATCAAATAAAACGACTTGGAATTGCCTACAATAGAGCAAAATTTTTTATGACTTGTGCAGATGACACTTACTCGCAAAAAGATTATTTACCAACACAAATAAAAAGTCTTATTTTGAATACAAGTAAAAGTAAATACCTTAAAAATCAACCAAATCAATTAAATTTATTTGACTAATGATTAACTATATTTTCGATAATAGTTTTGAAGGTTTTTTGACACTTATTTTTGATTCTTACACAAGAAAACCGAAAGAAATTAAGGTATTTGCAGAAAGAGATTATCAACCCACAATATTTGATGAAACTTACGTCGTAATGACAGATATAACAAAAGCAGAACGTGTGTACGATAGTTTAAAAAACAAACTTGGCATGTCTAATTATAAGATTATTCAAACTGTTTTTTTATCGGAATTACCAGAATCGTATGAAAAATTATTTTTTTATTGTTGCTATATTTTAGATAATAAAGCAAATGTAAACGCAAATTATGGAAATGATTTCGTGTTATATGTAAAGCAAATTTCACGTTCTGTACATCGAGAAAAACATCATAATGAAGCATTTATTCGTTTTGAAAAAATTAATCAGGATTTATTTTTTGCTAAAATTGAACCTAAATATAATGTTATCCCTTTGTTGGTAAAACATTTTGTAAAAAGATACACAGATCAGAGTTTTATAATTTATGATGTTATTAGAAAGTATGGAATTTTTTATGACAAAAATTCTAATCAAGTAGAAGAAATTAGGTTAGATTTTACTCCAGAAACGACAACTTCGATAAATAAATACATTGATGTTGACGAAAATTTGTACCAAGAATTATGGAAATCTTATTTTAAATCGACAACAATTACAGAAAGAAAAAATTCTAAATTACAAATTCAAATGATGCCAAAACGTTTCTGGAAAAATTTGACAGAGTATAATTAAAAAAGGTTACGCAACGTAACCTTTCATAGAAAAAATAGATATTTTTATATTATTGTTTTGCATCAGCCAATTTAGAATCTCGTGTATTTTTTTGTACAGTAATTGCAGCAAAAACGCTCAATGCAAAAGACATTCCGTAAAAACCTTTTTCACTCAAAAGTAAATCGGCGTTCCATAATCCGATCACCAATAACACGATAGAAGCTATTGTTGCAAACCAACTCAAGCCATAATAAAGTTCTGTTACTGCTAATCCTTCCGACTTGTCTCTAACACTTTTTTGAACAGAAATTACAGCGAATAAACCAAATAAAAGAATCACAAAATAGTATCCTTTTTCGTTTAATTCCATTGTAGCGTTCCATAATCCAACACAATAACCTACTGTTCCGGCTAATAATCCAGTCCAAGATGCGCCAATAAAAGCAGCTGTTGGTTTGTACGGATTAGTTATTGATTTAGCTCTTTTCGAAGATTTTTCATTTACTTGATTGTTGTTTTCAATTGTTTCCATTTTATTAGGTTTTTCATTAATTATGATACAAAATTCTTGAAAAGTTGATTTAGAAACAACTCAATATTTTATAAATACTGACGAAATATTTTTATATTTATGACTACAAATTAAATAGAAATGGATAATTTAAGTGAGTTAATATCATTATTAAATACAGAAGATTTCAATGATTTTATCAAGTATTTAAAACAAAACAATAAAAGAAATGACACTAAAAACATACAACTACTTAAATTCATAAAAACTGACGATATAAAGAATATTAAAAAACTTTATAAGGATAAAAAAAATAATGACGCTTACCATGCATTGAGAAAAAGACTACAAGATAGTTTGCTTCTATTTCTATCAAATCAAACATTTCAGAATAATGCAAACGAAGCCAATAAAGCTCTAAAATTATTAGTTGTAGGAAAATTACTCTATGAAAATAATCTAGAAATAATTGCTTATAAATGTTTGGTAAAAGCAGAAACGAAAGCTATAAAACTTGAACAATTCAGCTTATTGAATGAAATTTATTCTACTCGTTTACTTTATAATCATCTTCATCAAAAAGAAAACTTTGATGAATTATCTGCTAAATTTATTTCTAATCAAGAACAATTGAACAATGAAGCAAAACTAACAATAGCTTATGCACAACTGAGAAAAGAATTAGAAAAAATCATTTACAAAGGAGATATTATTGATTTGGAAACATTGCTTCAATCTACTATGAATCAATACAATATTTCTCTTGATTCAATTCTGACATACAAATCGTTGGTACAGATTTTAGATATTGCGAATGAATATGCTGCAATTCATCAGAACTATGAGTTGGTAGAATCTTATATTGAATCGACGTATCAATTTTTAGAAAAACAAGCACAAAACTCTGAGCATCATTTATATTATCATATTCAAATACTTTATTATTTAGCGAATTTTAGTTTCAGAAATTTAAACTTTACACAAAGTTTTTCATATTTAAATGATATGTATAATTTGATGGAAAAGCAAAATAGACTTTATTATTCTACTTTCTATCAAAAACATCAATTGATACTTGCATTAAATTTTCATTTTACTAATCATTCTCAAAAAGCTTTAGAGATTATAGAAAATGCATCGAAAACATTGTCAAAAAAAGTTGATTTGTCTATAATCAATGATTTACAAGCGACATACACCATGTTTTTAGGACAACAACAGAATAAACTTGCTTTAAAAGAAATGAGTAAATTAATCCATACTGATAGTTGGTACGAAAAAAAAGTAGGTCTACTTTGGACGATAAGAAAAAATTTGATGGAAATTCTAATTCATGCCCAATTTGAAAATATAGATTTTGCTTTGACGAGAATAAAAAGTTTCAAAAGACGATACAAAAGTTATTTAGAGAGTGTAAAAGAAACAAAAGTTATAGATTATGTTGTTTTAGTTGAAAAATATGTACAACAACCTACAGTTTTAGAAAACAAAACGTTTCAGGAAAAGATCGAAAAACTACAAAATTCAACAGGTCAAGATGTTTTTCTAATGAGTTATATTGGTTGGTTAAAATCATTGCATACACAAAAAACACCTTACGAAATAACTTTAGAAATGATAAAAAATAAATCCGAGTAAAAGCTCGGATTTATGATTTTTTTTAATAAAAATTTATTTTTTCGGTAAAAAAACTTCCGCCATCATACAGCGTGCGCTTCCTCCACCAAGTTTTTCAATTAAATCTATCTTAACAGGTAAAATTGGATTATAATTCTCTATTTTCTTGATTTGATCTTCTGTTAACGAATCATAAGCTGTTTGTGACATTACCAAATATGGTTGACCCAATCCGCCAACTTGTAACATATTACCTGCAAATTGATGCATCTGAGCTTCTGTAATTGCTATAATTTCTTTTTCAGATTCCAATAAGTAGTCACAAACCATTTTCTTTTCTTTTTTGTCATCAATAGAATCCAAACAAATAACGGCATATTTATCTGCGATACACATCATAACATTGGTGTGATAAATTGGTTTTCTTTCACCATTTACAGTTTGATTGGCATGAAAAATAACAGGTGTATATTCTAATTCTTCACAAAATTCTACAAATAATTCATCATCCGTTCGTTCTGAAATACATGCATAAGCCAATTCATATTCACGATCTAAAATAATACTTCCAGTTCCTTCTAAATAAACCTCGTCTTCTTCTGCAGAAGAAAAATCAATAATATCATGAATAAAAAAACTTTTTTCTTCCAATACTCCCAAAACATCTTCTTCGCGACGCTCATCTCTCCTATTTTTAGCAAACATTGGGTATAAAACTACTGTTCCTTCTTCATGAAAAGAAATCCAATTGTTAGGGAAAATAGAATCTGGTGTATGTGGTTTTGGTGTATCTTTTATTGTAATTACATTTACGCCTTTTGATCGTAAAGAAGAAACCATACCAGTAAATTCTTGTAAAGCTTCTTGTTGAATTTCTTCCTGAGAAGCTGTTGTTTCTGTCTGAAAATAGTTGTTAACCGCAGTTTCCGGATTATAGTAAAAAGCTGTTGGCTCAACCATCAAAATAGTTGAGGTATATTGTTTATTTTTCATCTTATTTTCTTGTTAAAGGCATTGTAGAACATCTTAATAAACCACCCATTTTAGATATATTTCTATAATTAATAGGTTCTACTTTTATGTTCCAAACATTTTCTAAATGATTATTTAAGCGAGTAAAATTTTTCTCTGAAATAACAACTTCTGGCGAAATAGAGAATACATTTGGATTCATCCAATACATTTCCTCTTTTGTTACTTCAAACAAATTTTCTTGTCCAAAAATAGCAACTATTTTTTGATATTCTTCTTCAAACAAAAAACCATCTTTGTAAATAATCGCTTTATCATTTCCAACAGGATTGAATGTACAATCTAAATGCAAAATTCCTTCGTAAGGATCTTGATCATTTTTCTTTAATTCAAAATCTAAAACCTTTTTATTTGGAAATTTTTCTTTGATATAATCTACAAATTCAACATTTGTACGTGCTGTTTTGAAGTGTTTAAAATCTGGTTGTTTATATGTTCCGACAAAAATATAGTCGTTGTACAAAATCACATCACCACCTTCTACGTAAACTTCTTCTGGCAATGTATTAATTTTATTTCCTTTGAATAACTTTTTAATTTCTCTGTAAGCTTGTAATTCTTCTAATCGATCTGGAATAATATTTGACACAAAAAACTGATCCTCTATCACAAATCCTACATCACGCGAAAAAACTTGATTACAATCTTCAATCAAAGTTGGGCGTAAAACTTCTACATTATATTTTTTCAGAACTTCTTCAAATTCGGACATTTCTGCAATTAAGTCTTCTTCTTTTGGATAGTCGTTATGTTGTACACTATCATAAGATTTGGCATCAAAAGTTTGATCAAGTGTAGGATCAGCTCCGTTAGATTCTGCTCTACCTAAAACTACGGTTTGTAGTTGAGCTGTTTCGTTTTGTACATTTAATCGCATAATTTTTCGTGGTTTTAAATTTTATGTTCCAAAAAAAATCCCGCAGAAGCGAGATTTTAATTTTGTATAAATATACATTTTATTTTTGAATTCCTAAAGCTTTCAAGCCATTTACTGTTGCAATATTAGAAAGTTGTTCCACATCATAAAAGTGGCAAGACTCTAGCATTACTCGTAATTCCGTTAGTAAATGTCCGTCAGAGAAAGGTTTATAAATATCATTAATATTATCTGTACCAAAGG
The DNA here is from genome assembly GCF_036647415.1 of Algoriella sp. Taxonomy (NCBI): domain Bacteria; kingdom Pseudomonadati; phylum Bacteroidota; class Flavobacteriia; order Flavobacteriales; family Weeksellaceae; genus Algoriella; species Algoriella sp. The sequence continues at coordinate 10,257 of NZ_JAVXKG010000046.1, read as the reverse complement.
CAACATTAATTCCTCTTGGAATCATTTCGTCAACCGGTGTAACTGAATTGTGAGATGGCGCCAAACGTTCTGTTCTGTTATGATCAATCCAAGCTGTTGGACAAGAAATGATGTGCATATCAGCTTTTTTGATTAAATCATACAATTCATAACGATATTTACGTGGATGTGCCGCTACTGAAATAGAGTGAACCGCAGATACTTTACCTTGCATACCATGCTCTATCGTTTTTAATGCCAATTGTTCTGTTTCAGTTTCTTCATCGGTGTTAAATTGATCGACGTGAACGTGAACTAATTTATTTTTTGCTTTTGCAGTAGACATCAAAATATCTAAATGCTCTTCTTCTCTTCCAAAATCTTTTGCTGGTAAACCTCCAATAATATCAACAAAATCCGAAGACATATCAAACCATTCACGTGCTTTTGGGTCAATAACTCCTTTCAAAACTTGATTTGCAAAACGCATTTCAATATCTTTTCCGTAATTGTCTTTTAAACGTTGTGCTGCTTGTATACTACGATCTTCTATAACTTCATCTGCATCAATAAAAGACCCGATAGCTTGACAACCTTGCTCTAACATAAAGTTAATTGCTTTTTCCATACGGAAATAAATGTCATCTACAGAAGAATTACGTTTCATGTCATCTACTAAATGCCATTTTTCTTTAAGATATGAATTTGATAATGCGAATGTGTCCGAAGTTAATGAATAGGCTCTGTCTAAATGTGAATGTGTATTAACCCAACCTCCTTTGTCTTTGATTCTTTGTAGAACTTCCTCGATTGGATTGAAATTTTGCTTGTTCATCGTAAAATTGTTTGTTTTCGGGATGTAAAATTAATAAGATTATTCAACAGAAATGAAGCCCTATTATCTAAAAGATTTCTTTAACTTTGTACCTTTGTTACTAATCCCATTTTAACAAAAAAAGTCCAACTAAATGTTGGACTTTTTGGTTTTATAATTTCAAATTATTTTTTAACTCTAAGCTTAGATTTCTTAAAATCTTCAATATTCTCTTTAGATTTTGTATTAATTTTTATATAATTAAATTTTAAATCTGCTTTATCTATTTCCTTTATAGTAATACTTAGTACATTATTTTCATCAATCAAATATTCATTAGATTTTTCATTTATAATCTGATTATTAACATTATAAATATTTTGATTTCCACTTAATTTTGTATACTTCGACACTAAATCTTTTAAAGTTATCGGATTGATTTTTATATTATTTTTAGTCTTAATCTTTAAAATTCCATTTGGAAAATTTGGATCATTTTTAATAACATTAACATTTTCAAAATCATCTGAATTTAGACTCATAGCTACTGAAGGTGGATAAACTACATCATCAATTTTAAAAATTGCTTTATTTATATCATTAAACTCTGTGTCTATTAATACATGAATTTTAGATAAATCAATTTCTTCATTAGGTTTTTGAGAAAATCCTAAAAAAGGTATAAATAATAGTGTTACTAATAAAATTTTCATTATTTCTTAATTTTTTAATATGTTTTTTACAATTTAGATTTTGACTTTTGGGTTTTATAATGAGTTATTGTTGCTATTACTAATAATATGGCTGATAATAACCAAAACCAATAACCGAATAAAGGGAAATTATATTCTTTGACTGCCATAAAATCAAGTTCAAATAAATGATTAATACCGTATAATGACATTTGTAATAAAGCAAATATACCCAAAACAATACCTGCTTTTTTCTTGTAAAAAATCCAACCAAATAAAAGTATAAAATTTCCTAACCAGCAGATAAAATCAATTGGTAATTCTAAAATCGTTATATATCCTAAAATTAGATATGCAAAACCTAAATATTCAGTCTTATTATCATTCGTATAATAATCTGTAAAATTATCTAAAATCATATGTACTGGCAGAACCAAACTTATGAGAAATATAACAATACTTGCTATGAGAAAATGTTTACTTTTCAATTTTATATTTAATTTTTATATGTTCTTTTTACAGATTGTATTCCTTCTATATTCTTTAATTCTAACATAATTTTCTCTAATTCAGCTTTATTTTTAACAGAAACTGTAATTTTTCCATCAAAAATACCCGCATCTTCAGACAAATTTATACTATGCATATTAAGTGAATTGTTTTTAGAAATAACCAGCGTAATATCACTCACCATTCCTGCTCTATCTAATCCATGCAGCTCTATAAGTGCCTTAAATTCGCGTTGAGAAGAATCTATCCATTTTGCTTTTATAATACGATAAGCATAATTTGCTTGCAACGAAACAGAGTTTGGACAATCTACTTTATGTACTTTTATTCCTTTGGAAACCGTAATAAATCCAAAAACTTTATCACCTGGTATTGGGTTACAACAGCTTGCTAATTCATAGTCTAATCGTTCTTCATCATTCCCAAAAACAAGTGAATCTAACTTCGTTTTATCTTGTACAAATTCTTCTTTCTTCGCTGTATTGAAAGTTGATTTTCTGAAACGATTTATTAGTCCTGTAAAACCAGAATTTCTATCTGCAAATTTGCGTAAATCATTGTTATCAATAATTCCTACTGCAATATTGTAGAAAACATCCATACTTGAACTTAACTTAAAGTATTGCTGTAACTGATTGATTGTATTCTCGCTAAAATCAACCTTTAAGTGTCTTAATTTTCGTTGTAAAATTTCTTTTCCTTCATCTGCAATTTTTCGTTTATCAGAATTTAAAGAAGCTTTAATTTTACTTCTTGCTTTGGTTGTAACAACATAATCTAACCATTCTAATTTTGGTTTTTGCTGTGTTGAGGTAATAATTTCTACTTGATCTCCACTTTGTAATTGATGCGAAAGTGGAAACAATTTTCCATTTACTTTTGCACCCAAACAATGATCGCCCACATTACTGTGAATAGAATATGCAAAATCTAATGAACTTGCGCCTTTTGGTAAAGAATGTAAATCTCCTTTTGGTGTAAAAACATAGATTTCTTTGGAATATAAATTGAATTTGAAATTATCCATAAATTCAACCGCATCTTTTGTATCCTCCTGCTCCAACATTTCACGAACTTGATGTATCCATTCATCAACTTTTGTATCATCGTCAGAAACATTTTCTTTGTATTTATAATGCGCTGCAATTCCCATTTCTGCAACTTCATCCATTCTTTCCGAACGAATTTGGACTTCTACCCAACGTGCTTGTGGTCCCATAACTGTAACGTGAAGCGATTCATAACCAGTAGTTTTTGGTTGCGAAATCCAATCGCGCATACGTTTGGGATTTGGAATAAATAAATCTGTGATTAAAGAATAAATTTTCCAAGCTAAAAATTTTTCATTCTTACGATCAGAACGATAAACAACACGTACAGCAAACAAATCAAAAACTTCCTCAAACGGAATTCCTTGTTTTACAGTTTTGCGATAAATAGAATTAATTGATTTAGAACGTCCTTTTATTTCAAATTCTAAGCCTTCTGCTTCTAATTTTTCTGCAATTATTTTTCTAAAATCATTTATATACTTTTCTCTATCAGACTTCGTTTCTGTTAATTTTTGTTCAATATCACGATAAGCTTCTGGTTGAGTATATTTTAAACTTAAATCTTCTAATTCTGATTTAATATTATACAAACCCATTCTATGCGCCAAAGGAGCATAAATAAAGATTGTTTCGGAAGCTATTTTCAACTGTTTATCCTCACGCATACTATCTAGCGTACGCATATTGTGAAGACGATCTGCAATTTTGATTAAAATAACACGAACATCTTCGGATAAGGTCAATAATAATTTTTTATAATTTTCTGATTGTATTGATAAGTCTTGACGATTCAGAACCGAAATTTTTGTCAAACCATCAATAATTTTTGCAATCTTCTTTCCAAAAAGTTTTTCTAAATCCTCTACAGTATAATCTGTGTCCTCTACAACATCGTGCATTAACGCTGCAGCAATTGATGTTGCTCCAAGTCCAATTTCATCTGCAACAATTTTTGCCACTGCAATTGGATGATAAATATAAGGTTCGCCAGTTTTTCTACGCTGGTCTTTATGCGCATCTACAGCCAAATCAAACGCTTTACGAATCAATTTTTTATCTTCGTCTGATAGCGTAACATAAGTATTCTGTAGCATCTCTTTATAACGTCGCGTTATCTCAATGTTCTCTTGCTCTAACTGCTCTTCTGTAATAACGTACGGAGTTTCCATCTTTCTAAATTTTGTGGTAATAGTTAAGTTGTCTTTTTTGATAAAAAAGTAATCTTAAATCAAAAAATAAATATACGTGTTTTTTTCTTTTTTATAAAGTCAAAAAAATTAATCCTAAATTAATTTAAAATCATAATTATATCAGCTATTTTTTTGCAATTGCTACTTTATTTTTAATCATTTTACACTAAATTTGATAGAGAAACAAATCTACTAAATGCCAAACCAAACTAAATCATTAGAAGATGTTCACGAAAGTGTGAATGTCAAAAAAAACGGATTTAAAAAAATACTCAGCTTTTTTGGTCCAGCCTATTTAATTAGCGTTGGTTATATGGATCCAGGCAACTGGGCAACAGACTTAGCGGGCGGTAGTCAATTTGGTTATACCCTTATTTGGGTTTTATTGATGAGTAACATTATGGCATTGTTGTTACAAAGTCTTTGCACACGTTTGGGAATTGTAAGACGAAAAGATTTGGCGCAATGTAACCGAGAAACTTATCCGAAAGGAATGAATTTTGTTCTGTATATTTTGGCCGAAATTGCAATTGCAGCTTGTGATTTAGCAGAAATTCTTGGAATGGCAATTGGTCTAAATTTACTTTTCGGAATTGATTTAATTTATGGCGTATTAATCAGTTTTTTAGATACTTTTCTTTTGCTTTATCTACAAAAACTTGGAATGAGAAAAATGGAACTTTTCATTGTTGGATTAATTGCGATGATTGGTCTTTGTTTTATGACCGAAATGTTTTTGGCAAAACCCGATTTTGGAGAAGTTGCAAAAGGTTTTATTCCATCTATTCCAAATAGTGCTGCATTGTATATTAGTATTGGAATTATTGGTGCAACTGTTATGCCTCATAACTTATATTTACATTCTGCCCTCGTCCAAACTCGGAAAATTGACCGAGATGATAATTCAATCAAAAAAGCATTAAAATATAACTTTTGGGATAGTGCAATAGCACTTAATTTGGCTTTTCTTGTAAACGCCGCGATTTTGATTTTAGCTTCCTCCGTTTTTCATAAAAATGGTTATCATGATGTTGCAGAATTAAGCGACGCATACAGATTATTAGGAACAACGTTAGGTACAGATTTGGCGCCAAAACTATTTGCTGTTGCGTTAATTTTAGCAGGGCAAAGTTCTACTGTAACGGGAACTTTGGCTGGACAAATTGTAATGGAAGGTTATTTACATCTTCGTATTAATCCCGTTTTGAGAAGAATTTTAACGCGATCTTTAGCAGTTCTTCCTACTGTTATCGTGATATTGATTTTTGGAGAAAAAGAAGTTGGCTCTTTACTTATTTTCAGTCAAGTTATTTTGAGTATGCAATTGGCTTTCGCTGTAATTCCGCTTATTCATTTTGTGAGTGATAAATCTAAAATGGGAAATTTCACGATAAACACTACAACCAAATTTTTTGCTTGGACAATTGCCTTTATTATTTCATTTCTGAATGCGCAATTGGTTTATGGAGAATTTAATAAATGGATGGCAAATAGTCAATCATATTCTCTAAATATTGCCTTGGTTGGTTTAGAAATAGGTTTATTAATATTATTGATGTTAACTTTTTTAATTCCAATATTTATTAAACGTAATCAAGAAAATCAAAAAGAAATACATGAGCCTTTCGAAGCTTTTACGTTAGAAGAAATTTCGAAGCAACATTTTCAACGAATTATTATTGCTTTAGATTTCTCTAAAACCGATAAAAAAGTCATTAATTATGCAACGCAATTGGCTTCTACAGAATCATCATTAATTTTAGTTCACGTTGTAGAAAGTGCAACTGTAAAATATACAGGCGAAAAAACAAATGATGCGGAGGCGCTTTCAGATTTGAAACGATTAGAACAATATGCACAAATTCTTCGTCCGATATTTAATGAAACTAAAATAGAATTGGGCTACAATAATCGTGTGAATACAATAGTAGAAATAAGTAAACGTCACAATGCAGATTTAATTATTGTTGGTTCGCATGGACACAGAGGTTTTATGGATTTTATTTTTGGAGAAACAATAAATAAACTTCGACATCGTGTTGATATTCCAGTATTTATTGCTAAATAATTTAAAAAGGCTTTCAGAAAATTCTGAAAGCCTTTTTATTCTATCTTAAATCTCGTTTTAACGAACACGTTGAAAACAAAGAGTTGGTTTAATTTTTATCGTTTCATTAGCAATCAAAATCATTACGTTTTCATGTTGATTAAACATCCATAATGAATTTCCTTCAACTTCTACACCTTGTGGAGTTTTAACAATGTCTATATTTGTGTACTTCATAACTAATTGTTTTTAATTGGATGATTACTAATGTTTTGTTAAAAATAAATTTTAACGTTAAAATGGTTTAACTTATAAATTTCAATTCATAGATTACTCTATTTATAATGCTTTTGATTATATATATTAAATTATCATAAATTATACCAAGAAATAATCTCGATGTAAAATAATTGTAAAATTTATGAAATCTGACTCCAACCAACTTTATCTTTATGATTTTCAAGAAAAAATTGTTTCGTTGCCAAATTATAAGGCTGAGAAAGCGTTGGATCTTGTTTAAGAATAGCTTCTACACATTTTCGTGCAGCAAATAAAATCTCTTTGTCTTTCGCTAAATCAGCAATTTTAAGATTCATTACACCACTTTGTTGCGTTCCCATCATATCGCCAGGACCACGCAATTCTAAATCTACTTCTGCAACCTGAAAACCATCGTTTGTATCAACCATCGTTTGTATTCTACGACGAGAAACATCATTCAATTTTCCGCCAGTCATCAAAATACAAAACGACTGTTCCGCTCCTCGCCCAACTCGTCCACGTAATTGGTGCAATTGCGACAAACCAAATCGTTCCGAATTTTCTATCACCATAACAGAGGCATTTGGTACATTAACACCAACTTCTATCACTGTTGTAGCGACAAGAATTTGCGATTCACCTTTTTTGAAACGATTCATTTCAAATTCTTTATCCGCAGGTTTTTGTCTACCATGTACAATACTTATTGCATAATCTGGCAATGGAAAAGCACGCGAAATACTCTCGTATCCATCCATCAAATCTTTCAAATCTAACTTATCAGATTCTTCGATTAATGGATAAACAATATAAATTTGACGACCTTTTGCTATTTCATCTTTCATAAATTTGAAAACACTTAGTCGATGCGCATCCGTTTTATGTAAAGTTTTGATTGGTTTTCGTCCTTTTGGTAATTCATCAATCACAGAAACGTCCAAATCTCCGTACATTGTCATCGATAAAGTTCTTGGAATTGGTGTTGCTGTCATTACCAAAATATGTGGTGGTAATTTTGCTTTTCTCCAAAATTTTGCCCGTTGCGCTACTCCAAAACGATGTTGCTCATCTATTATAGATAAACCAAGGTTATGAAACTGCACATTATCCTCTAACAAAGCATGTGTCCCGATAATTATTTTGAGTTCGCCATTTGCTAAATTTTCAAGAATTGGCTGACGTTTTTTCTTACTTACAGAGCCTGTTAATAATTCTACAGAAACATCCAAATCGTTCAATAATTCTTTGATGCTTTCATAATGTTGTATTGCTAAAATCTCAGTCGGCGCAATCAAAGCGGCTTGATATCCATTGTCTATGGCAATTAACATGGTTAGTAATGCAACCATCGTTTTTCCTGAACCTACATCTCCTTGTAACAGACGATTCATCTGTGCTGGTTGACGTAAATCTGTTCTAATTTCTTTGATTACTCGCTTTTGTGCATCTGTCAATTCAAATGGTAAATGCTCTGTATAAAATGTATTGAAATAATGTCCAATATTCGGAAATGGATTACTCCTATTTTTCTGTTTATTAACTGCTTTTTGTGATAAATTAGCTAAATTAAGAAAGAAAAATTCTTCAAATTTTAAACGACGAACAGCCGCATTCAAATCAACTAAATTTTTCGGAAAATGAATGGTTTTTAAAGCTTCATTTCTACCTATTAATTTATAATGATCTAACACATTTTGAGGTAAATTTTCTGGAATTTCTATGTTTTCTACAAAAAGATTCAACATCATTTTTTGCATCACACGATTGGTTATTCCTTTCTTAGAAAGCTTTTCTGTACTTGGGTAAACGGGAAATAATCCTAACGGAACATTTTTTGAGTCTTCAATCAACTCAATTTCTGGATGCGTAATACTAAATCGTCCATTAAACTCATTTGGTTTTCCATAGATCACAACATCTTTATGTAAGTCAGTTTTGAGTTTTTCCTTTTGCCAAGAAGAAATCTTAAACCAAACCAATTCCAATGTTCCACTTCCGTCTTGAAATTTACCAACCAAACGTTTTACTTTTCCTTGATTTATTTCTTCTAACTGAACAATTTTTCCTTTTAATTGAATTTCTGTGGTAGTAGAAGAAATCTCAGATGTTTTGTAAAACTTTGATTTATCTACATAGCGAAAAGGAAAATGTTGAATCAAATCTTCATACCGAAATATCCTAAACTCGCTTTGTAATGTTTTAGCGCGTTCAGGACCAGCTCCTTTTAAATATTCGATTGTTTTTTTTAATGGATTTTGGTACATTATATTCGTCAGAAAGGTTGCAATTTAATAAATTTTGACGACAAAGAATGTCACTTCAGTTACAAAATAAGCTTGTAAAAATGCCTTATATTTGTCTAAAATATAAATAAATGGATTTATTAAATTACATAAATAAAGGTTTAACATACGAAAATTACATAATTCGTGTTGAAGATGATTTGGAAGCAGAAATAGAAAATGAAGATCCAAAAGAGATTGTTCAATATTATGCTTTAGGTTTACAGCGTATGAACAGAGTGTATAAGACATTTGAATTAACGCCCGTACAAGAAAAAAGAGTAAAAGAAACGGCTAATAATTTTAAGATTTTAACGATAACAGAAGGTTGGTGTGGAGATGCTTCTCAGATAATACCTGTTGTAGAAAAAATTGCAAACACGTTGAATGTTGAGTCAAAATACATTTTGCGCGATGAAAATTTAGAGTTAATGGAGAATTATAAAACGAATAATGCGATTTCTATTCCTATTATAATTGGTGTTGCAGAAGATGGATCAGAATTATTTCGTTTTGGACCACGTCCACAATATGGAATGGAATTATTACATCGTTTTAAAAATAATCCAGATATTTATTCTGCTGAAGAATTTCACGAAGATTTACAAAAATATTACAACAATAATAAAGGAGTTGATATTCTAAATGAGATTTTAGATTTGATTGACGAAAATGTCCAATAAAAAAATTAAAGCCGAAGACAATCTTCGGCTTTTTTATATCTAATTTGATGAAACTAAATTTTTCTTTTTTTCTAATTCTTCAATCAATAAAGCTTTTACAAGAGTATATGTATAATCTTTAGTTTCTGCAAAAGATAAATTATATTCTCGGTTAATTTTTTGGAATTGAATAGGAAATTTTGCTAATAAATTATCGTAATAATTATCTAAAACATTTTTATTCGGTAAATCATAACCTATTTTTAGTTGAAAACGTCGTAATAAAGCAATGTCTATAATTTCGCTGTGATTGGTTGCACAAATCAACAATGATTTTTCTGGAAAATAATCTATCAACTGAATAAGCGTATTTACCAAACGTCTCATTTCTCCTACATCTTTATCATCATTTCCACGAGCTTTTCCTATTTGATCAAATTCATCTAAAAATAAAACTGCTTTTTCGCGTGCTGCTTTATCAAATATTTGACGAATATTTTGAGAAGTTTCACCTACTCTAGAACAAACAACATTACTCAAATTAAGAATTAAAATTGGTTTACCTAAAGCATTTGCAATTGCTTTTGCGGTCATCGTTTTTCCACAACCAGATTTTCCGTACAACAATAATTTGTTATTTACAGGCAAGCCATATTCGCGTAATTCTTCGATATAATTGTGTTCTTTTATCAACTGATTAATTGTTTTTCTACTTTCATCATTCAAAAAAATTTCATCTAAAGTTGTTTGTTCATCATCATTGATAAT
>NZ_JAVXKG010000045.1:0-20031 GCF_036647415.1 Algoriella sp. | reverse complement strand
AGTACGCTTTACATAAACTCTCTCTTCTTTCATAATGATGCTTTTTTCTGTATCACTATTTCAGGACGAGACATTTTTCATAATGAAAATGAACCCTTCCAAAATGGAAGGGTTTTTTATTGGTATTATTTTTTACTTGAAACATAATTAATTGATTTAGTTTGATCTATATATTTTTATTCGTTTTGGCATTTTGATTGGCTTATGTAGAGAAATTTAAAAAATTTACATAATGAAAATGAAACAAACGATTTCATTGGATGAAATCAAAGAAATCAAAAGTAAAGTGCTGCAAAACATTTTAGAAAATAATCCAACACGCGTAAAAAAACTATGTTATAGTGTAGGAAAGTTATTTTCAAAAACAAATGATTTAGGTAAAACTTATATTAATAATCTGTTTATTCTACCAGTTACTTTGATGATTGAAGCGGATTATAAAAATAGAAAACAGTTTCTGAGTTTGTTCCCAATGAATTTGAAGTCAGAGTATGTCAAACAAATTTATCATTCAGGAATATGATAGCAATTGCATTGTTCTTCGCTGGAATTTTATGTTTCGGATTATTCTTCAAATCCATAGACTTTTTTGATAATATATAATCTATTAATTATGATTTTCTTATTACTCATAGCCATTGCTTTGTTTATATACTTAGTGTATGTGCTGTTAAAACCCGAAAAATTTTAAACTTTAATTATTCGTAAAAATGAATACAGAAATATTAGGAGTTATTGTACAATTTTTAGTCGCGATAGCTCTATCCATTCCTTTAGGAAATTACATCGCAAAGGTGTATCTCAATAAACCAACTTTTTTAGATAAGCTAATTTCTCCAATAGAAAAGTTGTTGTTCAAAATATCTGGAATCAAACCTGATGTCCAAATGAATTGGAAACAACATTTAAGTGCTTTATTAACAATTAATTTGATATGGTTTGTCATTGGATTTGTTTTATTAATGACACAAGGAATTTTGCCTTTAAATCCAGATAAAAATCCAAGTATGAGTCCTGATTTGGCTTTTAATACTATTATTTCATTTGTAGTGAATTGTAATTTACAACACTATTCAGGCGAAACTGGAGTAAGTTATTTAGCACAATTATGGTTGATGTTTTTACAATTTGTAAGTGCAGCAACTGGCATGGCAGCAGCTGTTACACTATTTGAAGCTTTTCGAGTGAAAACTACAACAACTTTAGGAAATTTCTATACCTATTTCATCAAATCTATTACGCGTATTTTATTGCCTTTGTGTGTTATTGTAGCTTCGATTTTAATTTTTCAAGGAACTCCAATGACATTTGAAGGAAAGGATGAAATGATAACTTTAGAAGGAAATAAAGTAGATGTTTCTCGAGGACCAGCAGCTGCTTTTATAGCCATAAAACATGTAGGAACAAATGGTGGTGGATTTTTCGGAACCAACTCAGCTCATCCATTCGAAAATCCAACGTATATAAGTAATATTACCGAAATGGTAGCACAAATGCTGATTCCGTTAGCCATGTTATTTGCATTTGGAGTTTATACAAATCGCAGAAAATTTGCTTGGATGATGTTTGGCGTGATGACTGTTGGTTTTCTATGCTTAACAATTCCGAATGTTTACATGGAATCTCAAGGAAATCCAATGATTGAAAAACTTGGTATTGATAATTCATTAGGTGCAATGGAAGGCAAAGAAGTTCGAATTGGTTCTGCCGCTTCAGGATTTTGGAGCATCGCAACAACCGTTATTTCTACAGGTTCTGTCAATTCTATGCACGATAGTACAATGCCGTTATCAGGAATGAATGAATTGTTAGCCATGATGATAAACAGTGTTTATGGCGGTGTGGGAGTTGGAATTTTAAACTTCTTTGTATTTGTAATTTTAGCTGTATTTATTAGTGGATTAATGGTTGGTAGAACACCTGAAATATTTGGTAAAAAAATAGAAGCTAAAGAAATGAAAATTGCCATGATGATTACTCTTTTACACCCTTTCTTAATTTTAGTAGGAACAGCTTTAGCTACAGGATTGCCCAATCAAACACTTACAACCTTAAATAATCCTTCATATCACGGATTTAGTGAAATGTTATATGAATTTACTTCATCTGCAGCAAACAACGGTTCTGGTTTTGAAGGATTAGGCGACAACACTCCTTTTTGGAATATTGCAACTGGTTTTGTATTGATTTTAGGGCGATTCTTACCTATAATTGGTCCCGTAGCAATTGCAGGATTATTAGCCAAAAAACATTTTGTTCCAGAAGGTTCAGGAACTTTAGCAACCGATACAGCAACTTTTGGAAGTATTGTTTTCGCGATAATCTTAATCGTTGCAGCATTGGCATTTTTTCCAGCTTTAACCTTAGGTCCAATTGCTGATTATTTTTCAACTCCAAAATTTTAGAAAATGATACGAGAAAATAAAAACAATTTATTTGAAAAAACATTGGTAAAAACAGCTTTCAAAGAAGCTTTCATCAAACTAAATCCAACAACTTTATATAAAAATCCTGTTATGTTTGCTGTAGAAATTGGTACTGCAATTATGTTAGGTGTTTGTATTTGGATTCTTTTGGGAGAAGTATCTCAAGGAAGTTTTTGGTATAATTTTTCAATTTTTATCATACTACTTTTTACTTTACTATTTGCAAACTTTGCGGAGGCAATTGCCGAAGCAAGAGGAAAAGCCCAAGCTGATAGTTTACGTAAAACGCGAGAAGAAACACCTGCTAAATTAGAAAATGGAGAAAGTATTTCATCATCATCCCTAATCAAAGATATGATTTTCGTCTGTGAAGCAGGAGATATAATTCCAACCGATGGTGAAATTATTGAAGGTTTAGCAACAATCGACGAAAGCGCAATTACTGGGGAAAGTGCACCTGTAATTCGTGAAGCTGGTGGTGATAAAAGCTCGGTTACTGGAGGAACAAAAGTTCTTTCGGATCGAATAAAAGTTAAAGTAACTACACAACCAGGAGAAAGCTTTTTAGATAAAATGATTGCATTAGTTGAAGGCGCAAATCGTCAGAAATCTCCAAACGAAATTGCTTTAACCATTTTATTAGCTGCTTTTACATTGGTATTTGTTATTGTAATGGTTACCCTAAAACCATTCGCTGATTATGCAAATGTTCCTATTACAATCGGTGCTTTAATTTCATTATTTGTTTGCTTAATTCCAACTACAATTGGAGGTTTATTATCAGCCATTGGAATTGCAGGTATGGATAGAGCTTTGCGTGCAAACGTCATTACAAAAAGTGGAAAAGCAGTGGAAACAGCTGGAGATATAGATGTATTGTTGTTGGATAAAACGGGAACAATTACAATCGGAAATCGTAAGGCAACGGCTTTATATCCTGCAATTGGAATACCAATGGAAACTTTAGAAAAAGCAGCGGTTCTTAGTTCGATGAGTGATGAAACGCCAGAAGGAAAATCAATTATAGAATTAGTTCAGGTAGATCCATCAAAATATGCGATTCAACATCCTGTTTTTATCAATTTCACTGCGGAAACACGTTGTTCAGGAATTGATTTTGATGAAACTCGTATTCGAAAAGGAGCTGTAGATGCAATAAAAAATTTGGTTGAAAATGTTGGAAATACTTTTCCAAATGAAATTCAAATAAAAGCTAATCAAATTGCCAAAAATGGTGGTACACCTTTAGTAGTTTCTCAAAACGAACAAGTTTTAGGAGTGATTGAACTACAAGATATTATCAAACCTGGCATTCAAGAACGTTTTGCTCGTCTTCGCAAAATGGGAATTAAAACAGTTATGGTAACGGGAGATAATCCATTGACTGCAAAATTTATCGCGGAAAAAGCAGGTGTAGATGATTTTATTGCCGAAGCAAAACCGGAAGATAAAATGAATTACATCAAAAAAGAACAATCAGAAGGACGTTTAGTTGCAATGATGGGAGATGGAACAAATGATGCTCCGGCTTTAGCGCAAGCTGATGTTGGAGTAGCGATGAACAGTGGTACACAAGCTGCAAAAGAAGCAGGAAACATGGTGGATTTAGACAATGATCCAACTAAATTGATTGAAGTTGTTGAAATCGGTAAACAATTATTAATGACACGAGGAACCTTAACAACCTTTAGTATTGCGAATGATGTAGCTAAATATTTTGCAATTATACCTGCTTTGTTCATTACAGCAATTCCAGCTTTGCAAGGTTTGAATATTATGAATTTACATAGTCCTGAAAGCGCAATTTTATCAGCAGTTATTTTCAATGCGATTATCATTCCTATTTTAATTCCATTAGCATTGAAAGGAGTTTCCTACAAACCAATTGGAGCTAGCGCACTGTTGAGAAGAAATTTACTAATTTATGGTGTTGGAGGAATCATCGTTCCATTTATTGGAATAAAATTAATTGACATCTTTATTTCCATATTCTTTTAACTAATGTAATGAGCTGTTTTGGGCTAAATATTACATTATTAAACTCAAAGCAGTCATTTTTAAACAAATACAAAATGAAACAAAATATTATAAAAGCAAGCTTATTAACATTTAGCTTAATGTTACTTTTAATGGTATTATACCCGTTAGCAATGTGGGGAATAGCCCAACTTTCTCCAAATCAAGGAAACGGTTTTTTGGTCGCAGATAAAAACCAAAATAATTACTATGAAAACATTGGACAATCGTTTTCAAAAGATCAATATTTCCACGGACGACCATCTACTGTAGATTACAACGCTGCAGGTTCGGGAGCAAGTAACAAAGGATCAAATAATGAAGAATATTTACAAGAAGTTGAAAAACGTTTAAATGATTTTCTTCAAAAAAATCCAACAGTAAAAAAAGAAGATATTCCTGTAGATTTAATTACAGCTAGTGGAAGTGGTTTAGATCCTAATATCTCAGTGCAAGGAGCAATTGTACAAATTGATCGAATAGCAAAAATACGTGATTTAGATTATGACAAAGTAAATGAATTAATCCAAAATCAAATAGAAAAACCATTATTAGAAGGTTTAGGCCCTAATAAAATCAATGTGTTAAAACTGAATATCGAATTAGATAAATTGTCAAAATAATGAAGAAATTACTTGCTTTTAGTTCTTTTATTTTGGGTTTGAATGTTCAAGCTCAAAACGATTCTATTCAAAAATTAAAACTTTCTGGCTATGCAGAGGTTTATTATACCTACGATTTTAATCAACCAAAAAACAATCAGCTTCCTAATTATTTGTATTCGTTTAATCGACACAATGAGGTGAATTTAAACTTCGGAACAATTCAATTGCAATACACTGATGAACGAGTTCGAGGAAATCTTGCTTTAATGGCAGGAACTTATACGCAATCAAATCTTGCTGCAGAACCTGATGGTTTAAAAAATATTTACGAAGCAAATATCGGTATCAAACTTTCAAAGAATAAAAACTTGTGGCTAGATGCAGGTATCATGCCTTCTCACATTGGATTTGAAAGTGCGATTGGTGCTAATGTTGCAACACTTACACGAAGTATTCAGGCAGAGAATTCACCGTATTTTTCAACTGGTGTTAAGCTGAGTTATATTTCGCCTAATAACAAATGGGCAATGAGTTTGCATTATTTAAATGGTTGGCAACGTATCAAACGTCTTGATGGTAATTCTACACCAGCTTTTGGACATCAAATTACTTACACTCCAAATGAAAAATTTTCGATCAACAGCAGTTCGTTTATTGGTAGCGATACTCCTGATTCTTTGCGTCAAATTCGTTATTTCCATAATCTTTATGCTGTTTTTAAACCTATTAAAAAGCTTTCAATAACCGCAGGTTTTGATATTGGCGCACAACAAAAATCGAAAGGATCAGATAGTTATAATATTTGGTACAGTCCTATTTTAGTTGGACAATATACCTTCAATGAAAAATGGTTTGCAACTGCACGTGCAGAATATTATGCTGATGAAAAAGGTGTAATAATCTCAACCAATACACAAAATGGTTTCAAAACAGTTGGCTTTTCTTTGAATTTAGATCATTATTTTACAAATAATTTGATGTGGAGAACTGAGATTAGAAGTTTTTCGAGTAAAGATGATATCTATTTTCGAAATGATAAAAATGTATCGAACGAAACATTTTTATCAACTTCTTTAGCATTAAAATTATAAATGGAAAAAGAAACACAACATACAGCAGAAGACTTTCTTGCCTTGATTCGGAAATCGAAAAGAGGCAAGTTTAAGGTATATATCGGAATGTGCGCTGGCGTAGGAAAATCGTATCGTATGTTGCAAGAAGCACACGAATTGCAAAAAAATAAGATCGATGTAAAAATTGGATATATCGAAACGCATAAACGTGTCGAAACAGAAAATCTTGTTGTAGGATTAACCATAATTCCACGAAAAATAATTTACTACAAAGGTAAATCTGTCGAAGAAATGGATTTGGAAGAAATTCTAAGACAAAGACCAGAAATTGTTATTGTGGATGAATTGGCGCATTCTAATGTTTTTGGAAGCAAACATGCGAAACGTTGGCAAGATGTGATGGAAATTTTAGATGCTGGTATCAATGTCATTTCTGCTGTAAATATTCAGCATTTAGAAAGTTTAAATAACAGTATTTCAGAAATCACAACAATTGATGTTTCCGAGCGTATTCCTGATATTGTATTAGAACAAGCTGATGAAATTGTAAATATAGATTTAACCGCAGATGACTTAATTCAACGATTAAAAACAGGAAAAATTTATCCGAAAGATAAAATTCAAACAGCTTTAAATAATTTTTTTATTCCTTCAAATATTTTACAATTACGAGAATTAGCCTTGAAAGAAGTTGCTTCTCATGTAGAAAAAAAAGTTGAAACCGAATATGTATCGTCTGTTTATGCAAAACCTTCTCGGTTTTTAGCATGTATTAGCACCAATGATAAAAATGCGAAAATTGTAATTCGAAAAACGGCTCGTTTGGCTGGGTATTACAATTCGCGTTGGTTTGTGTTGTATGTAGAAACGTCAAAAGAGCATCCTAATAAAATTGCGTTAGACAAACAACGTCATCTTATCAATAATCTGAAATTAGCAACAGAATTAGGTGCAGAAATTGTCAAAGTAAAACATCAACGAGTTGCTACAGCAATAATACAACAAATAGAATCTCGCAATATAACAACTGTTTGTTTGGGTAAACCTAGGTTAAATTTAATCCAAATTATTTTGGCAACTAATTTATTCAATCAATTACTAAAAAAACTATCTTCGTTACATGTAGATGTGATTATTTTATCAAAATGAGAATTAAAACTAAACTTCGCTTAGGATTCGGCTTACTGTTTCTCTTAATTGTATTGTTGGCAGCTGTAGCAACTACGTCAATCTATTCCTTAAAAAATGATACTAATAATATCTTGCACGACAACTATAATTCGTTGATTTATGCAAAAAGTATGATGCAAAATTTAAATGATCCAGAAAATTTTAATTCCAAATCATTTGAAAGAAAATTAGCAAATCAAGAATTAAATGCTACCGAACAAGGCGAAAAAGAATTAAATCAACAAATTCGAGATAAATTTGATACATACAAAGCTGGAAATCATTCATCAGAATTATTAAAAGATATCAGAATATCACTTTTAGAAGTCATGGAAATGAATATGCAAGCCATAGAAATTAAAAGTGATTTTGCCGAAAAAACAGCTAATCAAGCAATACTACTCATCGTTTTTACAGGTATTGCCTGTGTTTTTATTGCATTCAATTCTTTAATTACAATTCCATCTAACATTGCAAATCCTATCCAAAAATTAACTAATAGTATCAAAGAAATTGCTTCTAATAATTACAAAGAACGTGTGTATTTAGATAAAAAAGATGAATTTGGCGATTTAGCGCTATCTTTTAATACAATGGCCTCTAAATTAGAAGAATATAATGAAAGTCATTTAGCAACTATACTAAAACAAAAAACTAGAATGGAAACGCTAATTAACAACATGCACGATGTAGTGATCGGTCTAGATGAACAAATGCAAGTAATTTTTGCAAATGATGAAGCTGTAAAAGTGACTGGATTGACTGCTAAACAAATGGTAAATAAAGCAGGTAAAGATTTGGCTTTACATAATGATTTGATTCGATTATTATTACAAAATATAGAAACAGACATTAAAAAGGATGAAAAACCATTACAAATTATAGTTGATGAAAAAGAACAATTTTTTACCAAAGAAATTTTTCATATTGAAATAATTCCTACAGGAGAAACAATAAAACAAGTTGTAGGTCATGTAATTATCCTAAGAAATATCACAGAATTCAAAGAATTAGATGCTGCCAAAACACGATTTATTGCTACAGTTTCACATGAATTTAAAACACCAATTTCGTCTATGGAAATGAGTTTGCAATTACTTAGAAATAAACAAATTGGCTCACTGAATAATGAACAAAATGATTTGGTAACAAGTATTGATGATGATGTACATCGTTTATTGCGAATAACCAAAGAACTTCTCAACTTAACACAAATAGAGAGTGGCTCTATTCAAATGAATAAAACAAAAATTTCTCCAATTGAAATTCTGGAAAATGCAGTAAAAGCTAATCAAACTTTAGCTGAACAAAAGAATTTAGTAATAGAAACTAATATTCCAAATCACTTAGAATCTATAGAAGTTGATCTAGAAAAAACAGCTTTGGTTTTATCGAATCTTATTTCAAATGCCATACATTATTCTCACGAAAATGCCAAAATTTGGATTACTATAGAACAAACCATGACCGAAACTTTGTTCAGAGTAAAAGATGAAGGTATAGGTATTCCTATAGAATTTTTACCTAAGGTTTTCGATCGTTATTTCCGAGTTCCAGGTACTCACAAAGAAGGTACAGGTTTAGGATTAGCGATTAGTAAAGAGTTTATTGAAGCTCAAAAAGGAAAACTTGATGTATTAAGCGAATATGGAGCTGGTAGTGAATTTATTATAAAACTAATGAGGTGATTAATAAATAAAAAATGGCACTCTTTGTCTTCCAAAGGTGCCATTTGTCGTTGCGGAGAGTGAGGGATTCGAACCCCCGGAGGTGTGACCCTCAACAGTTTTCAAGACTGCCGCATTCGACCACTCTGCCAACTCTCCAATAACAACACTTAATGCGTTATTGCGAGTGCAAATATAGAATGGTTTTTCGTTTTTCCAAACTATAAAATCATTTATTTTTAAAATAATTTTTAACAAAATGATTATCAGTAAAATAATTTTAATTAAAATTTATATTTTTCACCTTAAAATCGGTTATAGATTAAAAAATGAGGTAAACAAAGGATTACATTCCGTTTAATTTGTAATTATTTTTAAGATAAATCATCCATAAAGTAATGCTAAAAGTAATGGCGATTAATGTTACCCAACCTAAACCTTGTATATAATTTGACCAATTTAATGTTCCTAACATCATTCCTACGGCTCCTAATGCTGTTCCTGAGAAGTTGATAACAGATGCAACTCCTCCAGAATTCATTTCTCTTTGACCTAATAAAACGTTAGAAGAAAAAGATCTTAAAAATCCATTTGCAAACGTGATTGGTGCAAAAGAAATCAAGAATAAATATGGCGAAGATTTACCAATTGTTAAAATTAATATTCCTGCAACAACGATTATTCCAAATGAAATATTAACAATTTGCTTGGGTAATAATCTTTTTCTTGCTAATAAATAAGCGCTTGGACCAACTAATAATATCAATGAATTTACAGCGAAAAACAAGCTATATTCAGTTTCTGTGAGTTTAAACCATTGAATATAAATGTATGAACTAATGGCTAAAAACGACATATAAATCAATGATGTTCCTGACATGGATAATAAATATGTCAGGAAAGGTTTGTTCATTAAAATATCTTTCAGAGATAAAATACTCAGAAAAACATTGCCTTTTAGTCGTTTTTCTTTTTCTAAAGTTTCTGTTACAAACAAACTTATTACGAATGAAAATAATGCGACTACTGCAAGTAATTCAAACGTTACATGCCACGAAAAATGCTTAATAATTTGTGCGCCAATTAACGGTGCTACAGTTGGTGCAAAAGCGCCTAACATCTGTAACAAAGCGATTATTCCTGGGCGATCTTGATCCGAAAAACTATCTTTTACCATCGCCATAGAAACAGAAATCATTCCTCCTGCTCCTATTGCTTGCGTTATTCTAAACAAAATAAGCAGATCTATTGTTGGCGCAAATGCACATAACAATGATGATAATCCGTAAATAAATATACCTGAAAGTAAAACTGGTTTTCGACCAATTTTGTCACTCAATGGTCCTATAAAAAGCATACCAATAGCAAAACTTACAAAAAAACCAACCAAGGTATAGTTTAAGATATTTTCTGTTGTGTTAAAATATTTCAACAATGTCGGAAATGCTGATAAATACAAATCTGTAGACATTGGTCCTGTCATATTCAGTAAAAAAATCAGAAAGATTAATCCTTTATATCCCAATCTTTTTTGTGGAATAATTAATTCTTTTGCCATTGTAGTAGTAAGTTTTAGATTGTAATTGTAATTTTAATATTGCTATTGAATAACAATTTTACAAACATAATTAAAGTAAATTGAAAAGTACCATTAAGATAAAATTTCAAGTCAAATAAAAAAAACCGTTTAAAAAATAATTTAAACGGTTTTTGATTATATTCTTTCAGAAAAAAAATTAAGCCTCCTCCTCTTCGTCTTCTTTCATTGTATGATAAACGTGATTTACATCTTCGTCATCATCAAATTTTTCTAACATTTTTTCGATGTCAGCTTTTTGCTCTTCTGTTAATTCTTTTGTTGTTTGTGGAATACGCTCAAACTCCGAAGAAATAATTTCATATCCACCTTCTTCTAACGATTTGTAGATAGTTCCGTAATTCTCGAAAGGTGCAATCAAAACAATTCCATCTTCGTCTTCAAAAATTTCTTCAACTCCAAAATCAATCATTTCGAATTCTAATTCCTCTAAATCTACACCTTCTGGCTTTTTGATTTTGAAATTACTAATATGGTCAAACATAAATTCTACAGAACCTTGCGTACCCAATTGTCCATTAGATTTACTAAAATAAGAACGTACATTGGCTACCGTACGGTTGTTGTTGTTTGTAGAAGTTTCCACCAAAACAGCAATTCCGTGAGGTCCGTATCCTTCAAAAATAATTTCCTTATAATTTTCTGTATTCTTATCAGATGCTTTCTTTATGGCGCGCTCAATATTATCTTTCGGCATATTGACAGCTTTAGCATTTTGGATAACTGCACGTAATTGAGAATTAGAATGCGGATCTGGTCCTCCAGCTTTTACCGCCATTACGATATCTTTCCCAATTCTTGTAAACGCTTTAGACATTGCTGCCCAACGTTTCATTTTACGCCCTTTTCTAAATTCAAAAGCTCTTCCCATTGATACTTAATTTTATGTTGCAAATTTATTCATAATACCAAAAAAATCCAAGAACTATGCTTGGATTTTTAAGATTATATTATTTTGGATGAATTATTTCAATCCGTGGTATTTTAACATTGGTTCTATTGATGGATTTTTTCCTCTGAAATTTTTATAAATCACATTCAAATCGTCCGAATTTCCTTTAGAAAATACTTTATCACGTAATATTTGACCGTTTTTACGTGTCATTCCTCCATTCTCTACAGTCCATTCATACGCATCATGATCTAACATTTCTGCCCAGATATACGCGAAATATCCCGCCGCATATCCTCCTCCAAAAATGTGACTAAAATAAGTAGAACGATAACGTGGTGGAACTTGTGATAAATTTGTTTTATTATCGATTAAAGCTTGTTTTTCAAACACGTTTACATCCGAAATTGTTTGATCTGCTGAAACCGTATGCCAAGATAAATCTAAACTTGCGGCAGACAATAATTCTGTTAACGTATAACCTTTGTTAAAATTAGACGCTTTTTTCATTTTTTCTACTAAAGAATCAGGAATTGTTTCTCCAGTTTTATAATGTTTCGCATAATTTTTTAAGACAGAAGGTTCAGTCGCAAAATGCTCATGAAATTGAGATGGAAACTCAACAAAATCTCTCGAAACACTTGTTCCAGATAAAGTTGGGTATTTTTGATTTGCAAAAAATCCGTGTAACGCATGACCAAATTCGTGGAAAGTTGTAATCACATCATCGTACGAAATCAACGCTGGTTGTCCGTTTGCTGGTTTTGTATAATTACCTACATTGTAAATAACAGGTTTTGTACCAAATAAATGCGATTGTTCTACAATATTACTCATCCAAGCACCTCCTTGTTTAGAATCTCTTTTGAAATAATCGGTGTAAAATAATCCCAATTGCGAACCATCTTCATTAAACAATTCATATACTTTCACATCTTCGTGCCAAACTGGAATATCAGTACGTTTCTTGAATGTAATTCCGTATAATTTTGTTGCCATATCAAAAACACCATTCTCGACAACAGAATCTAAAACAAAATATTGTTTCATTTCATTTTCGTCCAAATCATATTTTTCTTTACGCACTTTCTCTGCATAATAATTCCAATCCGCAGCTGTCAACGTGTTTGTCGCATTTTCTTTCTTTGCTAAATCTTCAAACTCTTTTGCATCTTTTTGCGCCATTGCAGTTGCTGCCGGAATCATTTGATTCAGAATTCCTTTTGCTGCCGTTGGCGTTTTTGCCATTTGATCTTGCAAATTCCATTCAGCATAATTTTTATAACCTAATAATTTTGCTTTTTCAGCACGATTTTTAACCAAAGTCAAAATCGTAGCACGCGTATCATTTTCGTCATTTTTTTCTGTTCTAATCCAAGCTGCGTCAAACAATTTTTTGCGTGATGCTGGATTCGACATATTTTGTAATTCTGGTTGTTGCGTCGTATTCAATAAACTGATTAAATATGTTCCGTCAGCCTGTTTGAAAGCCTCTAAATCAGCATCACTCAAACCTGTTAATTCAGCTTTTGTAAATGTAACACCTCCAGCTTTTGTCCCTTTTAGTAATTGATTAGAGAATTTTGTTTCTAAAGAAGCAATTTCTCCATTTAATTTTTCTAATTGAGCTTTTTGATCTTTAGATAAATTAGCTCCAGCCAATTCAAATCGTTGATAATAAACATCTAATAAACGATTAGATTCTTTATCCAAATTCAACTCTTTCTTATTATTGTAAAGTGTTTTTACACGATCAAATAATTTCTGATTTAGATAAATTGCATCGCTGTGAGCAGCAAATTTAGGAGATAACTCCTCTTCTACTTGTTGCAAAGTTTCGTTTGTATTTGCACCAGTCAACAAACCAAAAACATGATTTACACGAGCCAATAATTGACCAGATTTTTCCATTTCGACCAACGTATTTTCGAAAGTTGGTGTATCAGTATTATCTGCAATTTTATTGATTTCTACCAATTGTTCTGCCATTCCTTGCAATAATGCAGGTTTGAAATCTTCATTTTTTATTTTTGAGAAATCTGCCGTGTGATAAGGCAATTTACTTACTTCAAAAAAAGGATTTTGATCGTTCCACATACTATTTGTTGATTTTTGACTGCATGATTTAGCTAAAATAGAAGAGCCAACCATCATCCCGTAAAAAAGTTTTTTATTAAACATTTTATTATTTTTTTGACCTAACGAAGTTAAAACTTAAAATTCGAAGTTTCAAATTATTAATAAAACTCAATTTAATCAACTAAAAATGAACCAAATAAACAACAACATTACTTTATCATTAATCTTTTTCAAAAACTACGAAATAGTTATATAAACTTTACTTAAATTCGCAACGATAACCTGAACTTTTAAAAACTTATGAATTTATTAGTTAGATTAAAAAATACCACCTTTTTTATTCTATTTCTTACCCTTTTCTCGGTGAGTCACGCTCAATCTAATCAAAATTTTGATAAATTTTATCAACAAACTGTAAAACTAGTTGATGAAGAGAAATTTAAAAATGCATTTGACCAAGCACTTAATTTAGAGAATATTGGAAACCAAAATAACAATAATTTACAAATTTCAAAAGCAAATTATTTATTAGCATTTATTTTTAAAAAGCAAGAAAATTACTTACAAACGATAAAATACGCAACAAAAGCAAAAGAATTTGCAGTTTTAGAAAATGATTTGGAGTATACTATTTTATCTAGCGAATTGCTTTCTTGGGCGTATGTGTACATTGGTTTTTTTGATGAAGCAAATAGTCTTTTAATAGATATTGACTCTATGATTAATCAATATTCTGGAAAAGAAAAACACTTTTTGACTTTTAAAAAATTGTACCGTGAAGCTTCTTTATTGAGAAGAAAAAATGAAAAACCAAAAGCTATTTTACAAGTTTACTTTAAAGCTTTAAAAGAAATAAATCAGTACAATTTCAGTAATATTCACCACAAAAATGAGAATTATTTATCTCTTTACAATAACATTGGACGTAATTATAAAGATATAAATACCGATTCTTCTTTTGTTTATTTTGAAAAAGCAACGAAGTTTAAAGACAGTTCTGATGAACGTGGAAACGCTGATTTAGATACAAATATTGCCGCTTATTTTGTCGATAAAAATGAGAATAAAAAAGCAATTGAATTATTGAACAAATCAATTCCTACATTAATAAAAAGTGATCACAAATTTTTGACTGCTGAAAGTTATAAAATTTTGGCAGATGCGTATAAAAATGATGGAAATCTAGAAAAAGGATTGGAATACAATACACTTTATTTAACCTACAAAGACAGTTTGAACCTTAAACGAAATCAGTCGGTAAACGAGGCTGTAGAATATGTCAAAAAAATAAAACATGTCGAAAAAATAGAAGAATCAAATCCACCTTACGCATACATTATAGCAGGTTTAATTGCTATAATTAGCTTAATTGCTATAATTGTGTTAAAAAAGAACAAAAGCAATTAAAAAGGTGACTTTATCTTAATTTAAAATATTTAACTTTGGAAGGGTGAATTTTTCACTCTTTTTTATTACCAAAAAAATTAGTAAAACTTGTATTTAGATTTAGAAGAAATAAAATATTTGTTGGCAGAAAGCGTTGAAGCACTTCCTGGATGGAATTCTCATCAAAAACTTTCGCCTCCATATAGAGAAAAATACGATCTCGAATTTATAAAACGTACAAATCCGAAATCAGCTTCGGTAATGATACTGTTGTATCAAAATCAATCAGGCGATATCGAATTTCCTGTTATTATGCGTGTGTCATACGAAGGCGCACATTCGCATCAATTTTCTTTACCAGGCGGTCAATTCGAAGAACAAGACATTAGTTTTGACGAAACTGCAATTAGAGAAACAGTAGAAGAACTTGGAGTTGAATATGAAAACATCGAAATTATTCGCCAATTAAGCGAAATTTATATTCCACCAAGCAACTTTTTAGTTTATCCATATATCGGAATTTATACGGGCGAACCAAATTTTACACCTGAAGAACGTGAAGTACAATATATTGTTCCATTAGATTTAGAAGCTTTTCTTAATGCTGAACACGAAGTATTTGAACGAGAATTTTCTGGTCAAGTTGTCGAAATTCCGGGATACAATATCGGAGATGAAGAATATCTTTGGGGCGCAACAGCAATGATTTTAGAAGAATTCAAAGATTATCTGAAAATCGTATTAAATTTGTAACTTAAATAAAAAGATCACGTGTCTCAAAAAGCAAAGAAAAAGAACGCCTTTCGCGATTCATTCGGACATTTATATTTCCTAAAAAGAACGTTAATTTTCTTATTAGGTTCATTTACCTATAACCGTTATAATGGTTTTAATAAATTAAAAGTTACTGGAACAGAAAAATTGGTGAATTTACCATCTCAAAATGTGTTATTCGTATCGAATCATCAAACATATTTTGCAGATGTATTTGCTATGTATCACGTTTTTTGTAGTGTGAAAAATGGTTTTATTGATACCATCAAAAATCCAATTTATTTACTTAATCCTAAGATTGATTTTTATTACGTTGCTGCAGAGGAAACGATGAAAGATAATCTGTTGACAAAACTTTTTGCCTACACTGGTGCTGTTACTGTAAAAAGAACATGGCGCGCAAAAGGCGAAAATGTAACTAGAAAAGTTGATTTGAATGAGTTAAACAATATTGATTTAGCTTTACAAAGCGGCTGGGTTGTCACATTTCCACAAGGAACAACAACTGCTTTTGCACCAGGACGTAGAGGTACGGCTCATTTGATCAAAAAAAATAAACCAATTGTAATTCCTGTTGTAATTGACGGTTTTCGTCGTGCATTTGACAAAAAAGGATTACGTATCAAAAAACGTGGAATTAATGCAACTTTGACTTTTAAAGAACCATTAGAAATTGATTACGAAAATGATTCTAGCGATGCTATTATGCAAAAAATAATGAATGCAATAGAGCAAGCACCAGAATTTAATAAAGTTCGTCCAATTAATGAAATTTTAGAAGAAAATCGAGAAAAATCGTTAGATGATTATTTGAATGAAGATGATGACGAGGAGTTTGACGATTTTGATGAAATGGGATACGACGAAGAAAATAAAAAAGACTAAAACAGTATAAATTCAAAATGAAAAAAGTTCATTTTATAGCAATTGGTGGTAGCGCAATGCACAATTTAGCCATTGCTTTACACGAAAAAGGATATGAAGTAACTGGTTCTGACGATGCCATTTTTGAGCCTTCGAAAACTCGTTTAGTTCAACGCGGAATTTTACCAGAAGAAATGGGTTGGTTTCCAGAAAAAATAACGAATGATATTGATGCAGTAATTTTAGGAATGCACGCACATGCTGATAATCCTGAAATGATAAAAGCACAAGAATTAGGACTTAAAATCTATTCGTATCCAGAATATTTATACGAACAAGCTAAAGATAAAACTCGTGTTGTAATTGGTGGTTCTCATGGAAAAACAACCATTACATCAATGATTTTACACGTTTTACATTACCACAATATTGATGTTGATTATATGGTCGGCGCACAATTAGATGGTTTTGATGTAATGGTAAAATTGACAGAAGAAAATGAATTTATGATTATGGAAGGTGACGAATATTTATCATCTGCATTAGATCGTCGTTCAAAATTCTTGTTGTATCAACCAAATATTGCCTTGATTTCTGGTATTGCTTGGGATCATATCAATGTTTTTCCAACATTTGCAGATTACACTTCTCAATTCTCTAAGTTTGTAGATTCTATCGTTCCTGGTGGAGCTTTAATTTACAATGAAACGGACGAAGAAGTGATAAAAGTTGTGGAAGAAACGGAAAAAGCAATCAAGAAATTCGCGTATAATTTACCAGAACATTACATAGAAAATGGAATTACATTTATCGAAACCGAAGATGGTCCAATTCCGTTAGAAGTTTTTGGTAATCATAATTTAATGAATTTAGAAGGTGCTCGTGCAATCTGTAAACAATTAGGTGTTATGGATGATGATTTTAACGAAGCAATTCAATCATTCAAAGGCGCATCAAAACGTTTAGAATTAATTAATCGTACTTCAGATTTTGTTGCATACAAAGATTTTGCACATGCGCCAAGTAAAGTAACTTCGGTAACAAATGCGGTAAAAGAGCAATATACAGAGAAAACGGTTGTAGGATGTTTGGAAATACACACGTATTCTTCTTTAAATCCTGAGTTTTTGGTTCAATATAAAGGAGCTTTGGACAAAGCGGACATCAAAATTGTGATGTATAGCCCAGAAGCCTTAGAAATAAAACGTATGGAAATGATTTCGCCTGATGATATTAAAAAAGCATTTGGTGACGAATCTATTTTAGTTTTTACGAACAGTGAACAATTGAAAGATTATATCGAAAATCTTGATAAAAAAGATAAAATATTTTTGATGATGAGTTCGGGTAATTTCGGAGGAATTAATTTGAATGATTTATTTAAATCTTAAAAAATTATACTATCAAACACAAAAGTCACTTCAAATGAAGTGACTTTTGTGCTTTTTATAGAAGTATATTTTATTATTTCCCGAAACCTTCACTAAATTCTACTTGTCCTTTTATATGAACTTCGCTCCATGTTTTTGAAACTCCGTCTGCACCTTTATGCAATTCTAAACAAGCTTGATTTAATGCTTCTAAAGCTTTAGAGGCATTAAAATCTAATAAATCTATTGTTCCATTAATCGTAAAAACATTGTTCTCAAAAGTAGATTTCACTTCATATTCTTTTGACGATTTGTTTAATGTTAAGTTTAAATATGTTTTTCCATCACGAAAATGAATTTGACCTTTTATTTCTTTCGTATCAATCATATTTCCGAACAAAATATCTTTCAATTTTTGATCTCTATCAATTTGATCAGAATTTAATGAAGGAACAATAGCTACAATAGTAGCACCTTCTAAAACCTCTTGCGGTGTTTTTCCGTCCTCTTTAGCTTCCTTTACCAAAACAACATCAAAATGTCCAGTTACACCAACTTTCTCTGTCGTTTTATACGCTGTCCACTCTATTGTAGATTTACGAATTACTCCTTCTACAATTTCAGTAGCCTCTTCTGTTGTTGTAGAAACCTCTTTAATTTCCGGTGCATCTACCTTATCTTCTGTTTTATTTGTACAACTGTACATAGACATTGCAACGCAAATTGCAAGCGCCATATTCAATTTTTTCATTTCAAGCTTTTATATTGTAAAAGTACAACATGCAACAGCGATTACACAATTGATTCTTAACATATTCAAAAAATTTTATACATTTGTTAAATGATTAAAAATCTGCTAAACACCTGTTTGATTATCATTTGTTTACCTTTTATATTAGTATATGAGATTTACTGTTCCATATATAAATACAGAAAATAATTGGTTAACTTCGTTCTCAAATAAAAACTAATGAGCAATAAAATTATAGGAATAATGGGCGCTATTCCCGAAGAAATAAACGGAGTAGTGAGCTTATTAACCAATAAAAAAGAACATAAAATTGGAAAAAGAACGTATTATACTGGAGATTTAAACAATCAGAATGTAGTTGTTGTCTATTCTCGAATCGGAAAAGTTGCAGCTGCGACAACAGTTTCTACACTAATTTTAGAATTCAAGATTACCGAATTAATTTTCACAGGCGTTGCTGGTGGAATACATTCTTCTCTAAAAATCGGTGATATTGTATTAGGAAAAAGCTTGATACAACATGATATGAATGCTCAGCCTTTATTTCCTGCTTACGAAATTCCTCTTTTAGGGAAATCTTATTTTGATGCGGATACTGACAAATTAGAATTAGCTAGACAGGCAATTTTAGAGCTATTAGAGCAACAACATTTACACAAAGTTATATCAGATAAAGATCTAAAGAAGTTTAATATACATCAACCACAATTACATATTGGCTTAATTGGTTCCGGAGATTTGTTTTTCTCTACAAATGCACAAAAAGAAAAACTACAAGCAAATATAAAAGATGTTTTATGTGTAGAAATGGAAGGAGCTGCAGTAGCACAGGTTTGTTATGAATTTGGAATTCCGTTTACCATTATCAGAACAATTTCCGATCAAGCAGATGATCATTCTACTGTAGATTTTCAGAGTTTTATAGAAAAAATTTCAAATGTATATTCGATAGAAATCATTAAAAATATCATCAAGTAAAAAGTCCTTTAAAAAGGGCTTTTTTTGATGTATCACATTAATAAAATTTCATTCAATATTTATTGAACTACACTTTTAAAACTAAAAAAAATAATGATTTATTTGTGGGGAGAGCAGGATTCGAACCTGCGAAGGTGAAACCAACGGATTTACAGTCCGTCCTCGTTGGCCGCTTGAGTATCTCCCCAACCTTATAAAGTTTTTTTTCAAAAAAGAACGAGCCGATGGAGGGATTCGAACCCACGACCTGCTGATTACAAATCAGCTGCTCTGGCCAACTGAGCTACATCGGCAATTTTTATTTTTTTAAAGTAAATAATAAACTTTTCGAGCCGATGGAGGGATTCGAACCCACGACCTGCTGATTACAAATCAGCTGCTCT
>NZ_JAVXKG010000044.1:17648-22410 GCF_036647415.1 Algoriella sp. | reverse complement strand
CGTTTGTTAGAGTATGATGATGTAATGAACAAACAACGTGAAGTAATTTACAAACGTCGTCACAATGCATTATTCGGAGAAAGATTAGAAGTAGATATCGCAAACATGATTTTTGATGTTTCTGCATCTATCGTACAATCAAACAAAGATTTTGAAGATTTTGGTCAATACGAATTAGATTTAATCAAATATTTTACAATGGGTACGCCTGTTACAGAAGATGAATTTAGATCTAAATCAATCAAAGATTTAACAAATATAACTTACGAAGCTGCAGTTGCAGATTACAAAGTTCGTATGAAATATGTAGCAGAAACTGCTTTCCCTGTTATCTCGGGTGTTTTCGAAAATCAAGGACATATGTTCTCTCGTATTCAAGTTCCATTTACAGATGGAATTCGCGAAATGACAGTTGTTTGTGATTTAAAAGAAGCGTATGAATCTCATGCAAAAACATTAATCAAAGATTTTGAAAAATCGGTTGTATTAAGTTTAATTGATGATAACTGGAAAGAACATTTACGTGATGTTGATGATTTACGTAAAACATCTCAAAATGCAGTTTATGAGCAAAAAGATCCATTAGTAGTTTACAAACAAGAATCTTTCCATATCTTCCAAAGAATGTTAGATACGGTAAATAAAGAAATTATTTCTTTCTTGTTCAAAGGTGAATTACCAAATGCACAAAAACCAGAATCTGTAGAAGAAGCTGAAATAGTGAATTAATCAGATTTTGATATAATTTTAACCCTTTCTGATTAATTTTAGAAAGGGTTTTTTAGTATTTTTACTTTTTAATTATGATTTATGATTAAAACTATAACATTAATAAGCATTCTTGTTTTTACAATAAGTTGTACTGTTAAAGAGTATAAAAAAGTAGTAATTCCATATTCAATTAACAATAGATCTGATTTAATGTCTTATAAGTTAAAAGGAATTATTGACTCTGCTTTTAGATTAGAATCAGATGCTTTTATTGATTTTATAGAGTTATCAAATACTGTCGATGGAGAAAGTGCATATGATTTAGGTTATGTATTAACCCAAATTATTTATATGATTGGAGAAGATGAATTTTTAAAAACTATAAATAATTTTACAAATGATGAAAAAGAAATACTAATTAGTTTTATTAATGTTGGACTTGAATACGGAGATAATGATTATGATAATATTCAAGATAATAGAAAAATTGAAAATGAATTTCCTATAATTCAACAAACATTAATAAACAAATAAATTTTAAATAAATGAAATTTGCATACTTACACGGCTACCAAGGATTTGTAACAGACGAAAAAAGAGAATATTTAGACTCTTTGGGCGATTGCTTTGCACCAACAATTGATTATGATAATGCACCAACTTTAGTACAAGATTTGATGGAGCAATTCACCAAAGAACCTATAGATTTTATTGCTGGAACAAGTTTGGGTGGAATGTTAAGTTATTATTTGGGATTAATGTTAAATGTTCCTGTTCTGATGTTCAATCCTGCTGTAATAGCGATTGAGCGATTAAAACCATTTTTACCAGAACAATTACTGAAAGCAGTTCCAAGTCAACGAAATCTAATTTTTACAGGTTTGAAAGATGATGTTGTAGAACCACAATTTCAAATAGATTTTGTAGAAAACCTTAAACAACAAAATGCCAATATCGAGCAAATTTTTTATGTCGATATGACGCATTTGGTTACGCTACAAGAATTCAAAAAAGCATTTGAAACTTTTCTTAAAAAATAAAAATGGCGTTATTTTCTCTGCTTCTAAAAGGAGTTTTAATCCTTATTTTAGGATTATCTTTTATAATTGGAATAGTAATCATGATTATTGGATTTTGGAAAACTCCAATGAATAAACAAAAAATTATAAAAGGCTTTTCTTTGTTCATCTTTCCTTTATTGATTTTCATTTATTATTCGATAAAACCTTCTCTACTTTATGAAGTGACTGATGAAAATATTATAGGAACTTATAAAGTTTCTAAATCTTCAACGGTTGATGTAAGTAATTTAGAAAAAGTAAGATTAAAAATTAATCCAAATGGAACTTTTTATTTGAATGAAAAAATTCATAAAATTAATATTTGTCAACAAGGAAAATTTGAATATTCATTAGAAATTGAAGACGAAAATGCGCTATCTTTTTATTGTGAAAATGTAATAATTGTTGAAGGAATAAAACGAAATTTCACCAATTTTGAATTAGAATTTATGATTGGTGATCCTGATAGTAACGAAGTAATTTATTTTGAAAAAATCAATTAAATACAATAAAAAAATCCACTCATCGAGTGGATTTTTTATTTATATCTTCTATTTCTTATAATCCTAACATTTGTGGACCTTGTTCAAAAACAACATCTACAGGAATATTTTTCGATTTTAAAGCATCTAAATCTTTCTGTAAATCTGTGTGAATAATTCCTTTTTCAGCATACAATTTCTTTACACCATCATAATCTCCATTTCCCTGAAGCGTCAAAATTAATTCCGAAAGTCCATTCATTGCTTTTTCCATTTTAGCAACATTTACTTTGTAACGTCCATTTGCTGTTTTCTCGAAAGCACCATTTTCAGCAAAATAATTAAAAGCAATCATATTTGCTTGTCCGTGCGCAGAACTTGCTCCGAAACGAACAGAACGTAAAATTCCAGCCAAGAAAGTCACAAAATAATCTTCTTGTTTTCCAGATAATTCACCTTTTTGTAAAAGTTGATTCACCATATACAAACCAAGAATATCAGCTTTTCCTTCTTCTAAAGCCGAATTAGCTTCTTTTAGAGCATCACGTACAGAACCTTTTCCGTTCACTGTATTTTTTATTCCTAAACCATGTGCCACTTCATGAAACATCACATTAGAGAAAAATGCATCAAATGTTATATTTTTTTGCTGACTTTCATCAATTAAAGCAGTTGAAATCGGTTCAAGAATTTTATCAAACTTCGCTTTCATTGCATTTTTCAACTGCAAACGACGTGTTCCTTTTTCTAATTGTACACGCTCATCATTTGGTAAATTTATGGCAATTGTTTTTCCCGCCGCATTACAATCTCCCGCATAATATATCACATCGTAGGCATTAAGATCAGAATCTGTACCAGGAACTTCTTTTTTATAAGTAGCAGAAACGGGTAAATTCTTTTGTAATTCTGGCAAATACTGAACAAATTTCGCCAACTTTTTCGACCATTCAATATCTTTTACCAAAACATAAGCAGAATAAGATGTTTTGTAACCAAATAACTGATCTTCATAATTTTCAATTGGTCCAACAACCATATCAATATTCGCGTTTTTCATATCCATCCAAGCCAAATCACTTGTATAATAATCATCAGTCAATAATGCTTTTGCGCGTAAGTGTAAATAATTTTTTAGCCCTTTATCTTCTGCTAAATTTGCGGCTTGATTTAGATAATCTGCTGCTTTTTGTAATTGATTTTTAAAATTTTCGTGATATGGAATCGAATACAAATTTCCTTCACGATTGCGGCGAATAATAGTGTAAGGAGATTTACCATCTTTTACATTTACCTGCTCAAACTCTTCTTTCGTCATATCCGTTGGATAGAAAGTTGCTCCAGCTGGTTTTGCTCCAACACCACTGATAAAAGGAGTTTCATTATTCAATCTATCCCAAGGCCCATAATTTATTTTCGCATATTTTTTGGCTTCTCCTTGGGTTTCGTCCATCAAATCTATTTTAGCGCCATAAGCTTGTTGCCAAAATAAATCGTCCATAATATCCGCCGTTTTAAACATCAAACGTAAAATCTCTTTTTCGTTTGATGTTAAATGCGAAATATCTGTTGTTAATGGTACTTGAGCATAATATTGATAAACGTAATCTTTTGTCATATTTGTTTCTGTTTGAGCTGTATCTTTCATTACTTTTTGAGTTGAACAAGAAGATAAAATTCCTGTTAAAGCAACAGTGCTCAATAGAATTGATTTTTTCATTTTGAATGTTTTGGTAAATTTAAGGAGAAATATAAGTATATTTATATTCGACGCTAACACAAATATATATAGATGCTTTTTGATAAAAAATTTATTGCTCTAATTATACTATTTTGTATTATATATTTTATTCTTATTTTAGTTAGACATAGGAGTAATATAAAAAATAATAATAAATTAAAAATAAATTCAGATTTATCAATATATAAATTGAATGGACAAATATTGGAGAAAGATAATTTCTTCGGTTTTAAGTTAGATTTTTCGAAATATAATATATTTATTAAAGGAAATATAATTTACATTACATCTCAAAACAATTTTAATCCTTTAAAAAGTTTAATACTTTCAAGTTTTGGTAATTTTGAAAATCAAGAAACAGAAATTATTGATGAATTGTATTTCGATAAAAAAGAACGTTTAATTGTTATTTATTATCCATATAATACACTTTCATTATTTTTAGGAAGTAATAAAACCGAAATTACACTTACAGGTTTTACTGAACAAGATAAGTATAAACTTAAAAAGTTTATAGCAACTTATTTTACTATTAACTAATCATCTTAATATTAAATAAAAAAAATCTCAACTTCTATAGAAGTTGAGATTTATAAGGGTGAATGATGGGTTTCGAACCCACGACCTCCGGAACCACAATCCGGCGCTCTAACCAACTGAGCTACAATCACCATTTGATGTGAATTTATTTTGAAACGAATTCTAACGTTTTAGGGTGAATGATGGGTTTCGAACCCACGACCTCCGGAACCACAATCCGGCGCTCT